>JAGWXN010000295.1 GCA_018969885.1 Betaproteobacteria bacterium
TGCCGTCGTGGCCCGCGCGCTTTTGATCAACTCACCAATGTCCTTCTGCGGCTGCGACTTGTGCACCGTGATGACCATGGCGCCGGTCGCGATCAGCATGACCGGTGCCAACTCGGTCCGGGTATCGAACCCCATGCTGGGGATCAGGCTGGGGTTGGTGGCATGGGTATCAAACACCACCACAAAGGTATTGCCGTCGGGCGGGGCCTTCGCCACCATGCCCGTGCCGATCGAGCCATTGCCACCCGAGCGGTTCTCAACCACCACCGGCACGCCCAGCGATTGCGAGAGCGCAGGCTGCACCAGACGCGCGAGCTGGTCAGTCGTGCCGCCGGGCGGAAACGGGGACACCAGCCGGATCGGGCGATTGGGCCAGGCCTGCGCGCCGGTACCCTGCGCCCACGACAACAATGGCGCGCTGAGTGCTCCGAGCACCACGCAGGCGGCCGTCAGCGCTTTCGCGACACGAATCATCGATGTCTCCTGTGGCTGGGGTTCTGCTGACCCCGAATAGTTCCCTCGATCATGCCGGCTGCGGGCGAGGTTCGCAATGCCGCCCTTGGCGCTGGGCGGGACACTGGCGGCCAGACCGCCTGCGCCCTTGACGCACGATCAGCGCACGTGCTGGAGCAACTGCGCCGCCACCGATACCGCGATTGCCGAGGGCAGCTTGCTGCGGATGCCCCCCAGCCCGATGGGCGACACCAGGCTGGCGATGCGCGCATCGTCCACACCGTCGCGACTCAGCCTGAGCCGGAAGCAGGTAGCCTTGGTCTCTGAACCAATCAGGCCGACCCAGGCCAGATCGTTTCGCGCGAGCGCCTCCCGGCACACCGCATAGTCAACCTCATGGCTGTGGGTCATCACCGCGAGGGCTGCACCCGCCGGAGCCTGGGCCACCGCATTCTCCGGCGCATCCATCCTCAGCAGACGAGCGCGCCCCGGGGGCAACGCCGCAAGCGCTGATTCACGACTGTCGATAATGGTGAGCGAACACGGCAGGGTCTCGAGAATGCGCGCAAGGGCCCGCCCTACATGACCGGCACCGAAAAGCCAGACCGGTAGCCCTGGTTGCACAACCGCCTCAAGCAGTGTCTGCGCATCCTGAGTGGCGGGCGGCGCGTCCAGCCACTGCCGCACGGGCCGTTGATGCGACACCGGATGAACACGCCCCGCGTCGACCGCGCCCTCCGCGCGAGTGAGGAGCCAGCCCTGCTCGCCCCGATCAATGGAGGCTGCGAGCCCATCGAAAAACGCAAGATCGCCCGCATCCAGGCGCTCGAACCACAGCGTGACCGACCCCCCGCAGCACTGGCCCAGTTCTGGCCCCAGCGGCCAGCGCTCGATTCGAACGCGCGGCTGCGATGCGTCCAGCATCTGCCGGGCCAGCTTCTCGGCTCGAAATTCAAGTTCTCCGCCGCCGATGGTGCCGAAGGGCATACCGGCATCGACCAGCATGACCGCCCCGGCCTCACGGGGTGTCGACCCCCTCGCCTGCGCAACCGCCACCCGTACGACCGCAGACTGCGCGCGCAATCGGCTACGCAGCGCCTCGATCCAGTCGTTCACTTCGAAACGTCGCCCAGGGCGCGCAGCAGCGCTTCGGGCGTGGCAGGCGCATCGAGCACCGGGCAGGCGCCCGCTCGTCCGCAGCTGGCCACCGCATCACGAAGCGCATGAAAGACCGCAATCGCGAGCATGAGCGGGGGCTCGCCCACAGCCTTGGAGCGATGGATCGTGTCCTCCCGGTTGGGGAGGTCGAGGAGATTGATCCGGGCATCCACCGGCCAGTCGCGGGCGCTCGGAATCTTGTAGGTGGACGGCGCGTGGGTTTTCAGTTCGCCCGCCCCATTCCACCAGAGCTCTTCGGCAGTCAGCCAGCCAATGCCCTGCAGCAGTCCGCCCTCAATCTGCCCGATATCGAGCGCCGGGTTGAGCGAACTGCCCGCGTCGTGGAGGACATCGACCCGTAGCACACGGGTTTCTCCGGTCAGGGTATCGACCGCCACCTCGGCCGCCGCCATGCCGTAGGCGAAATAGAAAAACGGCCGGCCCGTGAGCGTCTTGGAATCCCAGTGGATCTTCGGCGTTCGGTAAAACCCGGTTGAGGAGAGAGAAATCCGCGCGACGTAAGCGGCGCGGACCAACTGCGCGAACGGCACCTGACGGCCATCGCCGAGCCTCACCTGCCCCTGGTCAAAGCGCACCGATGACGCGGCGACCTGATAACGACTGGCCGCAAACTCGGTCAGCCGTTCGCGAATCGTGAGTGCTGCGGCTTCGGCCGCCTTGCCGTTGAGATCGGTGCCCGACGACGCCGCCGTCGCTGATGTGTTGGGCACTTTGGAGGTGTCGGTAGCGCTGACCCGTACCGCCGAGAGCGGCAGTCCGAAGACATTGGCCACCACCTGCATCACCTTCGTATGCAGCCCCTGCCCCATCTCGGTGCCGCCGTGATTGAGCATGACCGAACCGTCGTTATAAACATGCACGAGGGCGCCGGCCTGGTTGAACATCTGCGCGTTGAACGAGATGCCGAATTTGACCGGCGTCATGGCAATGCCGCGACGAATCACCGGACTCGATGCATTGAAACGCGCAATGGCCTCGCGCCGCTCGCGATAGCGGCTGCTCGCCTCAAGGCGATCAGCAAGAATCGGCAGGACATTGTCTTCCACTTCCATCAGGTAGGGCGTGATGTTCCGCTCGTCCGAGCCGTAAAAATTCAGGCGGCGCACATCGAGCGGATCGCGCCCCAGCGCGCGCGCAACATCATCAATGACCGCTTCGATCGCCATCATGCCCTGCGGCCCGCCGAACCCGCGGAACGCGGTGTTTGACACGGTGTGGGTGCGACAGCGGTGCGACACGATCTCCACATGCTCGAGAAAATAAGCGTTGTCGACGTGACAGATCGCCCGGTCGTTCACCGGCCCCGACAGATCAGCGGAATGCCCGCAGCGCGAGGCGAGCATGATCCGCAGTGCGCGAATACGGCCATCGGGTTCGAAACCGACCTCCCAGTCGGCAATGAAGTCATGCCGCTTGCCCGTGATCAGCATGTCATCGTCACGGTCCAGACGCAGTTTCACCGGTCGACCGGTGCGGGCGGCCAACACCGCGGCCACACAGGCAAAGAGCGCAGGCTGGCTTTCCTTGCCGCCGAATCCGCCGCCCATGCGGCGGCACTGCACGGTCACATCATGGGATGAGCGGCCCAGCGCATGCGCGACCAGATGCTGCACCTCGCTCGGATGCTGGGTGGAACTCTGCACCAGCATCGAGCCGTCGTCCTGGGGCAATGCAATGGCGATCTGGCCTTCAAGATAAAAATGGTCCTGCCCACCAATGGACACGCTGCCGGTGCGCCGGAGCGGGCAGCGTTCAAGGGCCGCCTGCGGTTCCCCCCTAGTCAGCGTCTGGGTGGGCAGCACGAAGCTCTGCTCCGCGAGGGCGGCCCGGATATCGAGAATGGCGGGGAGCGGGTTGATATTCCACTTTGCCTTGCGCGCTGCGCGACGGGCGAGATCGTGTGAGGTGGCGAGCACTGCGAACACCGGCTGCCCGGCATAGACCAGCTCGCTCTCCGCGAGGATGGGGTCGTCGTCGAGCACCGGCCCGCACTGGTTCACACCGGGCAGGTCTGCCGCGGTAATCACGTCAATCACCCCGGCCGAATGGCGTACCGCCTGCAGATCCAGCCCGACCAGGCGGCCGTGCGCCACCGGGCTGATGCCCAGCGCTGCGTGCAGCGTGCCCGAGGGCAGATCGATGTCATCGAGGTAGCGGGCGCGGCCGGTGACGTGCAGCCGTGCGCTCTCATGCGGCTGCGGCTCACCGATCAGTGACGGATTCGACAACGGTTCTGCGGCGAGCCGATTCACGAGGCACTGACCTGCTCAACGCGCAGGGCCACTCCGCTCTGCTGCCGCTCCAGGTGCAGGCGTCGCAGCAGATTGCCCGCCACCTGCATGCGATAGCCGCTGCTCGCGCGCATGTCGGTCATGGGCGAGAACTCCTGGGCGAATGCAGCGATGGCAGCGTCGACCGACTCGCGGTCGAGCGGCCGTCCAATGAGTGCCGCCTCCGCCCGCAGAGCGCGCTTGGGCGTAGCAGCCATGCCGCCCACCCCCAGCCGTGCCGCTACCACTGACCCATCATTTTCATGAAGCCAGACAGCCAGACACACGGCCGAGATGTCCTGGTCGTAGCGCTTGGAGACTTTCCACG
>JAGWXN010000296.1 GCA_018969885.1 Betaproteobacteria bacterium
CAGGAGCCCAAGTTTGTTCGTGCGCTCCTTGGCTATCTGAAGCGCGACGACCTGGTCCCCCTGGTCTTAAAAGGCCCTGGGCCCCATCAGCAACCAGTCATGGCGTTTTTGTCCGAGGCGTTTAGCGAGCGCCCCCTTGCCGAATGGGAGCCCATTCTGGATTCGCTGGATATTTGCTGGGGGCCGGTGCGTACCCTTCCCGAGGCCTTCGCAGACCCGAACCTCGTGGAGCGCGGCATGCTGCTTCACGACCCGGCGGGACGTCCCCATATCGGCTCGCCGATCCACTTCAAGAATGAACCTGCCCGGATCGGCTTCGACGTCCCCGCGCTATCCCAGCACAAGGACGCGTTGCTCGGCCGGGGGCGCTGATCGCCGAGCCGCGAAACCCAACGCACGCAGCCGTCAGCGTCCGCTCCAGCGCGGCGGACGCTTCTCGCGAAACGCGAGTTGCCCCTCGGCCGCGTCCTCGGTGGCCGATAGCAAGCCGATCTGCCCCTCCATGAAACGGAGGGCTTCCTCGAACGACATCGATTCAATCGCGTAGCTCGCGTATTTTCCGCGCCGGATCGCAGTCGGTGATCGCGCAGCGAGCCGGGACACCAGGTCGTTCACCGCCGCGTCCAGCTCCTCTCGGGGCACGACGCGGTTGACCAGCCCCAGTTCGCGAGCGGTGCGAGCGTCCACCGGGTCACCGGTGAGACAGAGCTCGAGGAGATGACGCCGCGGTACCAGGTGCTGAAGCACCGACATGACCTGCATCGGATAGACCCCAACTTTCACTTCAGGCAGGCCAAACAAGGCGTGGTCGGCGGCCACCGCCAGGTCGCACATGGCGAGCAGTCCCATGCCGCCCGCCATGCAGGTGCCATTGATTCTTCCCACGATCGGCACGTTACAGTCACGCGCGAGCCGATACATTTCGGGCATGGGGAATCGCGGCTCGGCGTAATCAAACTTGAATGATTTGCCGGTCGCCAAATCAGCGCCTGCGCAGAACGCCTGCTCCCCCACCGCGGTGAGCACGATGACGCGAAGCGACGGGTCTTTGCGTGAACCGCGAAACGCATCGCTCAGGCCCTCGACCACTGCGGGGCTGATCGCGTTTCGCCGCTCGGGCCGGTTAATCGTGATGGTCATGACGTCGCCGTCGCGACGAATCAGCAAGTCTTCGGACATCCTGCCCCCCTCATTGATGACCCGAGTATACGCACGCCACCGTCGGCAGGGCGCGCGCGCTCCGGTAAGATCGAACCATAGATAAAAGGAGACGTCTCATGCCCCGTTCCCGCTCCGCCAACACGCGCCGCAGCGCAGTTCTGGCTCTTGCCGGTCTCGGTTCACTGTCGCTCGCGCCCTCGGTGCGTGCCCAGTCCGAGAAGGTCACCCGATTCATTCTCCCCAACGCCACAGGCTCGGGCGTTGACACCATCACCCGCTCGGCCTCAGCCGCCTTGGGTCGCGCGCTTGGTTCGTCGGTGGTGGTTGAGAATCAGCCGGGCGCCGGTGGCATTGTTGGACTTCAGGCGCTCTCGCGAACGGCGCCTGACGGGTACGCGCTAAGCGTGGTGTCCAATAATGTCGTGATCTTCCCCAGCGTGTACGCCAAGCTGCCGTTTGATGTGCTGGCCGACTTCGTACCCATCACCGTCATCGGGTATACCCCGATCGTGGTGGTGGCCAGCAACAAGGTGCCAGCGAGCGGATCGCGTCAATTTATCGAGTGGCTGAAGTCCCGCAATGGCGAGGCTACCGTCGCCTCCGCTGGGGCTGGCACCATCATTCATCTGGCCAATGAAATGTTTCTGAATGAATCGGGCACCCGCGCTCGCGCAGTGCACTATAAAGGCGTGGGTCCGATGCTCACCGATTTGCTGGGCGGGCACATCGATTTCTGCACCGCAGCCTTGCCGAGTGTTCAGGGCCACCTCAGGAATGGGCTCATCAAGGCGGTGGGGATCGGTACCGAACAGCGGGTGGAAGCCGCCCCGGATATCCCCACCTTCGCCGAGCAGGGCCTGCCTTCTTACATCGTTGAGGCATGGTTTGGCGTGCTGGGGCCCAAAGGCATGAGCGATGCTGACGTGAGCCGGGTGCACAAGGCATTTGTCACCGCGTTCTCCGAACCCGAGGTGAAAGCCGCAATGGCCAAGGGGGGCAATGTGATCAATGTTCGTACCCCTGAATTCGCCCGGCAGTATTTCGCGAGCGAAACCCGCAAATACGCTGATCTGGTGAAGCGCGCGGGCATCGAGAAGCAATAAAGATCGACCGCCACAACCGTCGGCGGGCCTCTGGCATACTGAATTCAGATGGCCCAACAACAAAGGAGACACCCATGATCGCAAAACTGGCCCGACTCGGCGTTGCCGCGCTCGCACTGGGCCTCGCCTCAGTCACAAGCGCCCAGAACCTCTCAATCGGCACCGGTGGCACGGGCGGGGTGTATTACCCCCTAGGCGGAGGCCTCGCGGCAGCGCTCTCCAAATACGTCTCCGGGATGCAGGCCACCGCAGAAGTCACCGGCGGCTCGGTGGCCAATCTTCAACTGATCGGCACCGGCAAACCCTACATCGGTTTCACGATGGCGGACGCCACGCTCGACGCGCTGAAGGGCGATGACAAGTTTAAGGGTAAGCCCGTCCCAGTCAGAACCCTCCTGGTGCTCTACCCAAATCGCATGCACGTCGTCACGGTCGAGGGCACGGGCATTACCAAAATGTCCGATCTCAAGGGGCGCCGTGTTTCAACGGGCTCGGGGGGCAGTGCCACCGAGGTCATGGCGTTTCGCCTGATCGAGGCGGCAGGCCTCGACAAGGATCGTGACATGAAGCGCGAGCGACTTGGGGTGGCGGAATCGGTGGCCGCCCTGAAAGACCGGAAAATCGACGCGTTTTTCTGGGTCGGTGGATTACCCACCGGGGCGGTGTCCGATCTCGCGAACACCCCTGGCACCAAAATCAAAATGATCGACCACGCCGATCTGGTCGATAAGATGAATCAGAAGTACGGCAACCTCTACGTGAGCGACACCATCGCGAAGTCGGTCTACAAAGGCATGGACGCCGACAACCGCCAGGCGAGCGTCATGAACCTGCTCGTCGCTCACCGCGATCTTGACGAGCAGACCGCTTCTCGCATTGTCCAAACCATCTTCGAGAAGCGTGAAGATCTGATCCGCGCTCACAAGGAGGCCGAGAACATCGTGCTCGAGAACCAGCGCGGCGAGGCGTCTCCTGTGCCTTGGCACCCGGGTGCAGTGAAGTTTCTCGCGACCAAGGGCGTGAAAATCGCGCAATAGTCTGACCTCGGCGTTGTCCTCGCGGGTGGCGCTGAGTCATTGATCCCCAATCAGCCACTCCATGCCCTCTCCTACCATCGAGCCTGACCGCAGGGACGCCGCGCCACTTGAGCGCGTCAGCGCCGAGGCCATGGCGCGGGCCGAGGAGATGATTGAACTCGAGGAGGGGGCGACCAACCGTCTGAGCGGAATGCTGGCGCGTTTCGTCACGCTGGTGGCGGTGGTCATGTCCCTGTTTCACCTCTACACCGCCTATGCCATCGTTCGGCCCGAGCATCTGCGCGCCACGCATCTGGCGTTTGTTCTCTTCCTCACTTTTTTGGTGTTCCCGGTTGCACGACGCTTCCGAAATCGGGTGATGTGGTGGGACTGGCTGCTCGCTGCCGGTGGCATTGCAGTGGCGGCATGGTTGATCGCCGGCGGAGACGACTTTTTTGATCGGTCGATTGTTCCCGACGACTGGGACATCGTGTTTGGTGTGCTGATGATGGCCCTGATCCTCGAAGCCATGCGCCGAAGCGCCGGCTGGATCATGCCCTTCATCACGCTCTGCTTTGTGGCTTATGCCTTCCTCGGGCCCTGGCTACCCTCCCCCTGGACCCACAAGGGCTATGAACTGCCCCGCCTGGTGGGCCACATGTACATGACGCTTGAGGGGGTCTTTGGCACTGCACTGAGCGTATCGTCCTCGCTCATTATCCTGTTCACCATCTACGGCGCCTTCCTACAGCATTCGGGTGCCGGGCGGTTCTATCTGGATTTCTCGTTCGCTGCCATGGGAGGAAAACCTATCGGCGCGGGCCGCACCGTCACGCTCGCGTCGTTCCTGCTCGGCGGCCCGTCAGGCTCTGGCGTCGCCACCACCGTCACACTGGGAGCAGTCGCCGCGCCCATGCTTTCTC
>JAGWXN010000297.1 GCA_018969885.1 Betaproteobacteria bacterium
GCCGCCCTGGGCTGGAACGCCGGTGGAAGTATTCCGGTTCGGCAAGACGACCAGAAGGGTGAGACCGCAGCCGAGCCATTCTTTGAGGTGCGGGTCCGACTCGACCATGCCATCCCGGATCTGCTCACGTTAAACGGCCTGACGGGGCATCTGCGGGTTGCGCTCGCCCCAGTGCCTCTTTTGATTCAGTGGCGAAAGTGGGCCATGCAACAGCTGCAGAAGCGCTACCAGATCTGATATGAGCCCGTCTGGCCAGCAGCGCGCGTTGCGCTGGTATCCACCGCGCGAGGAAGTGCCAGTGACCGGCGAACGCTGGTCAGATTGGCGTCGTTGGCTCTGGTTTCGTTCCGGACTGGCTGCGGCGCGGATCCGGGCCGAGGCCCGAGATGTGGTCGCGCAGGCCGCGCTTCTGGGTTCGCTGAGCGACCAGGAACTTTCGGCACAGCTTGCGCAGTCGAGCGCCACCCTGTCGCGTGCGTGGCGGCGGGGCGCGCCCGCTGACCGGAAGCTGCTCCTCTCCACCCTCGCACATGTCTGCGAGGGAGCTTTGCGGCGCGTTCAGATGAAGCCCTACCCGGTTCAGGTGCAAGCCGCACTCGGACTTCTGGAGGGATGTGCTGTTCAGATGAATGCGGGGGAAGGTAAGACGCTCTCAGTGGCCCTGGCCGCCTCGATGCATGGCCTCTCGGGGCGGCATTGCCACGTCGTCACTGCCAATGATTACCTCGCTGGGCGCGATGTGGAACTCATGCGGCCGCTGTTCGAGCTTTGCAATTTGAGCGCTTCGGCGGTGAGTCCTGAGTCCGATCCTGATGAGCGGATCGGTTGCTACGGCCACGACCTGGTGTATGCAACGGGTAAGGAGTTGCTCGCCGATTTTCTACGTGACCGGCTGGGTGGAGCCAGTTCTGGCACGGGTGCCTTACGAACGCTTCGGGCGATGCGAAGCGGACATGGATCGGTCGTGATGCGGGGGCTCGATGCCGCGATTGTTGACGAGGCAGACAGTGTGCTGATTGATGAGGCCACCACCCCGCTGATCATCTCTTCGGGCGAAGGCAACGAGATGCTGATGGAAGCGGTGCGCGTCGCCCGCGATCTTTGTGATGATCTGGTCGAAGGCCGCCACTACAAAATCGACCAGCGGTTTCGCGATCTTGACTTCACCGATGAGGGACGTGCCTTCATCGCCGAGATCACCCAGCATCTTCCAGGCTTATGGCGCTCGGAGGCGCGTCGCGAGGATCTGCTCGGCCAGGCGGTGGTCGCGCGCGACCTGTTCGAACGCGACCGACACTACATCGTTCAGGACGACGAGGTGGTGATCGTCGATGAAAACACCGGCCGCACCATGCCCGGCCGATCCTGGAGCTACGGGCTTCATCAGGCGGTTGAAGCGCGCGCGGGCGTCGAAATGACCGAGCCTGCGCGGACCATCGCCCGGATGAGCTTTCAGGATTTTTACGCCCGCTACCGTCATCTGTCGGGGGCCAGCGGCACGCTTCAGGGCGTGGGTTTCGAACTCTGGCGGACCTACGGCCTGCCTTCCATCGTGGTGCCCCCGCGCCTGCCCAGCCAATTGCGGGTACCCCGTCCCCGGCATTTCGCAACCTGGGACCGAAAATTCGAGGCGCTGATCGATGCTGCGGTGGCGCTTCAGGCAGAGGGAAAGGCTGTGCTGGTGGGGACACGCCGAATTAGCGACAGCGAGCGCGTGGCCGAGGCGTTCTCCGTTCGCGGGGTTCAGTGCGCAGTGCTCAACGCGAAGCAACATGACCAGGAGGCGATGGTGATCGCCGCGGCGGGTGAGGCAGGGCGCGTCACGGTGGCGACCAACATGGCGGGCCGGGGAACCGACATTCTTTTGAGCGCCGAGGTGCTGGCCAACGGTGGGCTGCATGTTCTGATGCTCGAGCCGCACGAGTCTTCGCGGGTCGACTGGCAGCTCTTCGGACGTGCGGGCCGGCAAGGGGCGCCGGGGTTTGCTCGCGCGTTTGTCAGCTTGGAGGATGACCTGCTCGAGCGGCATATCGCCTGGTTTGCCAAGCCGCTGGCGTGGATGGCGGCGCTGGCCCCGTTTCGCCCGCTGCTGATTTCATGCCTGGTCTGGTTGGCTCAGGCGCGCGCGCAGGCCCTTGCCTGGAGCAGCCGTCGGATGCTGCGGTCATTCGAAAAACGACTCAACCGGCAGCTTTCTTTTGTGGGCGACCCGGGGAAACCCGGGGCCGGTCCGGGCGGGCCAGGCTGAGGTCTGCTTTGCAGGATTTCGTCAGATTTTGTAAGCCACCAGCCCGATTTTTCCTGCTATTCTCGACGTTCTTTCACGTTTACCTACATACCGGAGTCTCAAGATGTTCCAGAAAGTCGTTCCGATCAACCGTGAGCGCCACGCCAGCAAAAAAATCAAACAGGCTACCGGTTTCGGGTTTGCGTCAGGCTTCCATCTTGCCTATGTCACTATTCATGAATTCGCCCGCGCTGCCGCGATCTACCCGATCGTATTCCTTGAGGACAAGGAAGCCGACGAGTTCCGACCGGTGGTTTTGCTGGGCCTTGAGGCTGGCGAAAACCTGTTTGTAGGCACCGATGGCAAGTGGCAGGCCTCTTATGTTCCCGCCATCATCCGTCGGTATCCTTTTGCTCTGTCCCGAACCGACGAGCAGGATCGTTTCACCATCTGCATCGACGAAGACAGCGAGCTGGTGAATGACGCAGAGGGTGCTGCCCTGTTCGACGACAAAGGCGAGCCGACCGAGGTCATCGAGAACGTCAAGCGCTACCTGGCCGAGCTGCAGCAGATGGACGTCATCACTCGCGACTTCTGCAAGTACATGGCCGAGCACAACATGTTCACGCCGCTCAACATGCGCGTGCGCGACACCGATCGCGTCAAGAACATCACCGGCTGCTACGTCATCAACGAAGAGCGCCTGAACAACCTCTCCGATGAGCGTCACCTCGAGCTGCGCACCAAGCGCTATCTGCCAGCGGTTTATGCACAACTGATCTCGCTCGCCCAAATCGAGCGCCTGGTCACGCTCCGCAGTGGTGGTGAGGCACCCACGATCACCGCTGATTCCCAAGCGGCCTGATCGGTACGCAGCACCTCCGCGCTCACCGTCACCGTTTATCCGGCGCGCGGTGAGGCTATAGGTGTCCCAATGGCCCGGATGGCGATTCCTCCTCCGGGCCATTTCTTTTGCTGTCGGACCACAGTGACTCGTTTCATTTCTGGTCGGGTGATTGCCGCCTCGCTGTCCGTTTGCGCAGGGGCAACGTTAGGCCTTATCGCGCCTTCCAGCGTGATGGCTCAGCCGCTACCCCGAACCGAGGCTCCGTTCGCCGCGTCGCAGCCCGAGGAGTTTCGGTGGGCGCGCGGACAGGAAGCGCGGACCCTTGCGCAGGCTGCCGCGCGAGCTTCAGATCTGGGCCCGCTCTCGCCCGACAGCGACCAGCTCGAACTCGACCCCACGCAGCTGCTGCAGCTGGTTGTCGAGCGCAATGCGCAGATTCTTATGGCGCGCATCCAGGCGAGGGCATCGGGGCTGGTGGCTGAGGGTGAGCGCGCGGTCTACGATCCCGTGCTTTTCAGCTCTCTTCGGCGAGAGGGGCGTGCACGCCAGCGAACCGGTGACGAGATCATCACCACGCTTAACGCGCCCTCCCAAAACGAACTCCTCGACGAAGACATCAACTCTTTGGAAAGTGGCTTGAGGCAGCGCGCGAGCACGGGTGCTGAACTCAGCATGAGCGTGCGCTTGAATCGCCGTCGCAACAACCTTGTACCCATGACCGCGACTCATGCCGAGCAGAAGCAGTCCCTCGTGGTGACGGTCAGGCAGCCGCTCATGAAGGGCATGGGTCGCCAGGTGGTTGAAACCGATATGGAGGTGGCGCGCCTCGACGGTGAGATCGCTGTGCTCGACTACCGTCAACAACTTGAGCGAGTAAGCGCTGAAGCGCTCAGCGCTTACTGGCAGCTGCAGCGCGCGCGCGAGGTCCTCGGTGTGCTGGCACGCTCGCGCGACACCTCACGTTCGCTGCTTCGGGACATCGAGTCGCGGGTTGAGGTGGGGCGGGTTGCGCCGATTGGTGCGGTCGAAGCACGTGGCGCTCTGATGCTTCGCGAGGCCGAAATTGCCCGCACTGAACAAAGCCTGCGAGATGCCGAGGCGCGCATCAAGGGGT
>JAGWXN010000298.1 GCA_018969885.1 Betaproteobacteria bacterium
TCGCAATATCCCTGAGCGCGAGCACCACCCCTTCCTCCATCGCCTTCAGCCCGCACACATAGAAAAAGGCATTCGGATCGGCGAGCAGCTTCGCCACATCGGCGGCTCGCTCGCGCATCGCATCCTGCACATAGCGTTTGGGCTGACCCGCCGCGCGTGAAAAAGCGAAATTGATATCGATGAAGTCTTTGGGAAGAGTTTGCAGCGGACCGAAGTAGGGTAGCTCTTCCTTGGTTCGCGCGCCAAAGAACAGCATGAGCCTTCCACCTTCGAACTTCCCGCTTGAGCGAAGCCGCCGGCGCCACTCGGTCATCGCCCGCATCGGCGCGCTGCCCGTTCCGGTGCAGATCATCACGATATGACTCTTGGGATGATTGGGCATCAGAAAGCTTGCACCAAAGGGTCCGATCACCTGAACCGTGTCGCCAACTTTCAGGTCGCACATGTAGTTGCTCGCCACACCCCGTACCGGCTGGCCCTGATGGTCTTCCAGTACCCGCTTGATGGTGAGCGACACATTGTTATACCCCGGCCGCTCGCCGTTACGCGGGCTGGCAATGGAGTACTGGCGCGCGTGGTGCGCCCGGCCGTGCTCATCCAATCCAGGTGGGATGACGCCGATTGATTGCCCCTCCAAAACAGGGAACGGCATGCGACCGAAGTCGAGCACGATGTGATGCGTGTCGTAGTCCTTGCCCACCTCCGTGACGCGTACATTACCCACCACTGTGGCGGTAATGGACTTATCGGCGGCTTTGGGGCCGTAAAGATTGGTGAACGGGTGCGCCGCTGACCAGGGGGGCAGCGTGGCGCCAACCTGTGCACTACTAAATGCCGCAGCGTCTGAAGCCAGTGGTTCAATGCCTCCCGGCCCGGCGGCTAGTGCCGACTGTACAGGTTGACCCGAGTCAACCGGTGCGCCCGCCGCATCTACCCCCATCTCGACAAGCTGCTCGGTGCTCAGCTCTGCCGGCAGTTCGTCCCAGTCGAATTGCTCGGTGACCGAATAAGCGCGCGCTTTGGGCACCGCGCGCCAGTTATCAATCGACCCGGTCGGGCAGGGCGGCACGCACGCCATGCAGAGGTTGCACTTCTCGGCGTCCACCACGTAGTTGCGCGAATCATGGGTGATGGCGCCCACCGGGCAGGTGGCCTCGCATGTGTTACAGCGAATGCAGATCTCGGGGTCGATCAGATGCTGACGAAGAATCTGGTCTTCGTTGATGCCCATGGGCGGTCTCCTTTTCTTTGCGGTCCCGGACCTGCACGCTGCAATCAGTTAAAGCGAACGTACTCGAAATTCACCGGCTGACGGTTGATACCCATGGCAGGCGGTGCGATCCAGTTGGCGAACTTGCCTGGCTCGACGACGCGACCCATCAGACTGGAAACGAACATCCGATCGGCTGCGGTGGGCAGCCACTGATCAACATGCGCAGCCCACTCCGACTCCGACACCACACGGCCATCCGGCGACACCTTCACGCCCGAGAGCGCCCCGATGTTGCGGTGGAAGGCTTTGTGCGGTGCCTTCAGACGGAACGGGATGCCGGCCTTTTCGATGACGCGGTTCCAGCGGTCGATGCCGCCCACGCTGTCCTTGATGTAGTCGTCGCGGAGCACCTCATTGAGCGCGTTCAGCATGGGAACTTCCTTTTCCACCAGCTGACCGTTCTGTACGTTGAGCACCTTGTAGGACAGCCCACGCAGCTGATGATCGTCGGTGCGCTTGCCTTCCTCGTAGCGGCCCTTCAGACCCGTTGAATAAAACGTGGCCGCGTTGCTCGATTCATCGGCGCCAAACAGATCGATAGTGACGCTGAAGTGGAAGTTGAGATAGCGCTGGAGCGTCGGCAGGTCAATCACGCCGGCGGCACGAAGCTTCCCCGGGTCATCGGTCTTCAGCTCATTCATCATCTGACAGGTGCGCTGGATGACGCGCGACACGCCGGATTCGCCCACGAACATGTGGTGAGCCTCTTCGGTGAGCATGAACTTGGTGGTGCGGGCGAGCGGATCAAACGCGCTTTCTGCCAGCGCGCACAACTGGAACTTTCCGTCGCGGTCGGTGAAGTAGGTGAACATGAAGAACGACAACCAGTCGGGCGTCTGCTCGTTAAAGGCCTGCAGAATGCGTGGGTTGTCGGTCTGGCCGCTGCGGCGCTCCAAAAGCGCCTCGCCTTCCTCGCGACCGTCGCGGCCGAAGAATTTGTGCAGCAGATACACCATCGCCCACAGGTGGCGACCTTCTTCGACATTCACCTGAAACAGATTGCGCAAATCGTACTGGCTGGGTGCGGTGAGGCCCAGATGACGCTGCTGTTCGACCGATGCGGGTTCGGTATCGCCCTGGGTAACGATAATGCGACGCAGGTTCGCCCGGTACTCGCCCGGCACATCCTGCCAGGCGTCCTGACCCAGATGATCACCGAAATGAATCTTCCGCCCTTGCTCGGCGGGATTCAGAAAGATGCCCCAGCGGTAATCAGGCATCTTCACATGGCCAAACTGCGCCCAGCCCTGCGGATCGACGCTCACCGCCGTACGCAAATACACATCAAAGTCCTGGCTTCCATCCGGCCCCATATCATTCCACCAGGAGAGATAGTTGGGCTGCCACTGCTCGAGCGCGCGCTGGAGGGTGCGGTCTTCGCTCAGGTTGACGTTGTTGGGGATCTTGTCGGTGTAGTTGATGCTGGACATGTGATGCTCCGTGTCGTGATGCTGAGAATGAATTAAACCCGGTTCCAGTCGAACGCTGCGCGATCGCCCTTACCGTAGACCTTGAGCGCGCCTTTTTCGCCCACCGCGTTGGGTCGCTGGAAGATCCAGTTCTGCCAGGCGGTGAGGCGGCCGAAGACGCGCGTCACCATGTTCTCGGGGCCGTTAAAACGCAGGTTCGCTTCCAGGCCGGTGAGCGCATCCGGGCTCATGGCCACGCGCTCTTCAACCGCAAGGCGAACTTCATCGGCCCAGTCGATGTCGTCGGGGTTGCTGGTGATGAGGCCAACCTCAAAGGCCGTGTCGGCATCGAGCGCCTGACCGACTCGAGCGCGCACGGCATCGAGCGCCGGCGCTTCGTTGTAGAAGCGACGCTGAAGGCGCGTCTGGCCAGTGGGCATGGGATAAAGACCGAAATTGGCTTCGCCCACGGTGATGGTGGGCGCGCGCTCGGGTTCGTCGGGCAACGCAAGCTGATAGCTGCGGTCGCAGGCGAGGGCGAGCTCCAGGAATGTGCCAGCGAAACAGGAACCCGGCTCAATCATGGCGAACAGGCTGCGCGAGGTGACATCGAGCCGGGCCAGCGCGCGCCGCAGCAGCCCGATGGTTTCGCGTACAAACCAGTGGTCGCGATGAGCCAGCAGCGTGGCGTCCATGGCGAGTACGTCGGCGGCATGACCTTCGGTACGGATCAGCCACGTGCCCAGATCCAGCTCGTTGGTGCGCATGGACAGAATGGCGTCGTCCAGTTCACGGGCAAGTGCAAGCGGATACCAGTTGGCACCGGCTGCTTCGATCGCAGCGATGTCGGCAGGCTGCTCGCCCTGCGGGGCGCGCACGGTAAAGGTGGCGGTACGGTGCGTGCGGTCGATCTGAACGGTGAGATTCGGATAGACCAGGCGATCTGCTTCGATCACCCGCGAGATGGGTGTGAGCGCCACGCCCTTCGCATCCGCCGGTCGGTCGCTGCCAGCTGCGAGGGCCAGCGCGCGCTCGCGCACCCGAGCCGCAAACTGCGCCGGCTTCGCGATGTCATCGACCAGCCGCCAGTCTTTTGCGCGTTGGCCACGCACACCCTCAACACTGGTGCAGAACAGGTCGGCCAGATCATGTCGGACACGACGCTTGTCAGTGACGCGGGTGAGGCCGCCGGTTCCAGGCAGCACGCCCAGAAGCGGCACCTCGGGCAGGCTCACTGAACTTGCACGATCATCAATCAGAATGATTTCGTCGCAGGCGAGGGCGAGTTCATAGCCGCCGCCCGCGCACGCGCCGTTCACCGCTGCGAGGAACTTGAGCCCGCTGTGCTGTGAAGAATCTTCCAGTCCGTTTCGCGTCTCGTTGGTGAATTTGCAGAAGTTGACCTTCCATGCGTGGCTGGATAGCCCCAGCATGAAAATATTGGCGCCTGAGCAGAACACCTTGTCGCGTGCGCTGGTGATCACAACGGTGCGCACTTC
>JAGWXN010000299.1 GCA_018969885.1 Betaproteobacteria bacterium
GATGTCTTCGTCGATTTCATCCTGACTGCGGCCGGATTTCGGGTCGAGCAGCACGATGGGGTCAGACTCGTTGGGGCCTGCCGGGTCGGCGGGCGATTCGCCACGGCCAAGCTTTGAGACTACCATCTTCACGCCCGGCACTGCGGCAATACGCTTCATCGCATCCATCTCGATGCGCAGCGACTCTTCCAGTGAAATGCTGGGCACTCGATTGATTTGCGGCGTGAGCGCCCCCTCTTTCATGATAGGCATGAAAGATTTTCCGAGGAGCGGAAATAACCCGACGGCTCCCGCGAGAAGCACCATCGCTACGGCCACGGTGACCCAGGGAAGGCCCAGCGCGGCATCAAGCAGCGGGGTATAGCGGCGCTTGAGGAAAGCGATGAGCCAGGTTTCGTGGTCGCCCCCCCCTTTGAGGAAAAACGAGCACAGCACCGGAGAGAGAAGCAGTGACACCACCAGCGAGACCGCCAGCGCGATCGCGATAGTGAGTGCAAGGGGCGCAAACATCTTGCCCTCAATGCCCTGCAGTGTCATGAGGGGCAGAAAAACGAGAATGATGATGGCGATACCGAAGATGGTGGGCGTTGCCACCTCCGTGGTGGCTTCGAACACAATGCGTCGCCGGGATTTCCCTCCGGGCACGTACTCACCGAGCTTCAGGTAGACGTTTTCGACCACCACCACCGTGGCATCCACCATCAGACCAATGGCAATGGCCAGCCCTCCCAGCGACATGAGGTTCGCCGAGATACCGTAGCGGTTCATCACGATGAAGGTGGTGAGGGGCGCGATGATGATCGTGGCCACCACGATGAGGCTGGAGCGCACATCGCCCAGAAAAATGAACAGGATCACGACCACCAGCAAGATGCCCTCGATCAGCACCTTGCCGACCGTCCAGAGCGCGGCGTCAACCAGGTCGGTGCGGTCGTAGAACGGAACGATTTTCAGCCCGCCGGGCAGCATGCCCTTGGCATTGATCTCATCGACGCGATCCTTGATACGCCCCACAATTTCCTTGGCGTTGCCGCCGCGCATCATGAGGACAATGCCCGCGACGGACTCGGTGTAGCCCCCCTTCACGATGGCCCCCTGGCGGACTTCGGAGCCGATACTGACGCTTGCCACATCACGCACAAACACCGGCACACCGCTATCTTCTCGAATCACGATATTGGCGATGTCTTCAACTGTCCGGATGAGACCCACACCCTGGATCAGGAACTGTTCGGAAGCACGCGGCAGGATGCCGCCGCTGGAATTGGCGTTGTTGGCGGCAATGGCCTGCACCACCTGCTGCACCGACATACGGAAGTGGAATAGTCGGCCCGGATCGACCTGGACCTGATACTGGCGGACATAACCGCCCTGAGAATTGATTTCCGCCACGCCGGGGATCGAGCGCAGCAGCGGCCGCACCACCCAGTCCTGTACCGCACGCCGCTCGGCAAGCTCCTGTTCGGTGAGCGCCCGCTGCCCATCATCGGGATGATCGATGGTGTATTGATACACCTCACCCAAGCCCGTGGACACCGGCCCCAGCACCGGTACGATTCCCGCCGGCATACGCGGTGTCACTTCGATGAGGCGCTCGGTCACCATCTGACGCGCGAAATACACGTCGGTCTGATCGGTAAAGACAAGCGTGATGATCGACAGCCCGCTCTTGTTGAGAGAGCGCATTTCCACCAGGCCCGGCAGCCCCGTCATGGCGATTTCAAGCGGTACGGTGACGAAGCGTTCGATTTCCTCCGGCGAGCGGCCCACGGCCTCGGTAGCAATCTGTACCTGCACATTGGTGACGTCAGGAAACGCATCGACCGACAGGCGAAGCGCCTCGCGAACGCCGAAAGCCACCAGCACCAGCGACAGGACGATGACGATCAGGCGCTGGCCGAGCGCCGCCCGAATGAGGCTCGCGATCATGGGCTTACTCCAGTTCGGCGCGCCTGCGTTCGTTGTTCAGGTGAAAGGCGCCAGACACCGCGATCTCGACCCCTTCCTGTAGCCCTCGCCGCACGGGACGTAAGCCGCCCACTGCATAGCCGAGTTCAACTGGAACCAGTCTGAATCGGTCAGGCCCGATGCGTACGAAAACATGGTCGCGGTCGTTATCGCGCACCACGGCATCCGCTGGCACCGCAAGCTGTCGCTGCGGCTCGCCGAGCACCCGCATCGAGACCATCATGAGCGGTTTGAGTTCGCGCTGCGGATTGGCAACCTCAGTACGAAATTCGATCGACCGGGTTTCGGATGACAGCATGTCACCGACATGGATGATTTTTCCAACGAGTTTTCGACCGCGCTGCGCCGCCACTTCCATCTCGACGGTCTGGCCGATCTTCACCTGCCTTGCCACCTGCTCGGGTAGCGAACCCACCACCCAGACACTGCTCAGGTCGGCCACCGTGAAGAGCGAATCGCCAGGCTGCGCTACCTGGCCCTTGCTGAGCTTGCGCTCGATCACCACCCCGGATAGCGACGATGCAATCGGCATGCGGGCGTTCAACGTGCCGCTGCCGCGCAAGGTGTCGATCTGGAGATTCGACATGCCGATGAGGGACAGCTGGTCGCGTGATGCACCGAGCTCGGCCCGCGCAATGGTAAGTTCGGACTCCCGCCGCTGTAACTCGGCCGACCCGATGACATCGGCCTGCAACAGCTGGCGGGCCCGGTCGACTGCGCGTTCGGCCTGGGTGCTCGCCGAATAGGACCGCAGATAATTGAGCTGCGCGGTGGTGAGCTCCGGGCTTGCGATTTCGGCAAGCGGCTGGCCGCGCTGCACCGTGTCACCGACCTCAGCAAGAATCTCGGTGACGCGGCCCGAGACGGCTGCACCGATGCGCGCCACCCTGCGCGCGTCGGCCTCGATTCTGCCCACCGCATCCAGGGTCTGCGCCATCTCGACCTGATCAACTTTGCCAACCTTGAAGTAGGCCGCCATCTCAGGGCGCACCGCGACCTCCATCGGGTCAGCCGCCCGGCGCGCGCCCGCGGCCGCTGCACCCGTACCGGCGCTGCCAGTGCCGGCTTTCGCAGCGCCCGACGGCGTGGCCACCGGCGCCTGAGGGCTGCGCTCGCCACACCCGGCCAGCGTGAACGCCGCAGCGATGGCGGTGGCAAACATCAGGCGATTAATCGGTCGGGCCATTACATACCTCGGAAGCATTCAAACAGAATCAGCGATCAACATAACGGGCCGCAAGCTGCTCCAGCACGACCCGCGCGGCCTGCGCCTGAAAACGCGCCTGCAGAAGATCGGCCCGAACCGAACGCAACACACGCTGCGCATCGAGCACCTCGAGAATGCCTCGCTCGCCGAATCGATACGCGGCCTCGGCAACGCGAAGCGCAGCCTCCGCCTCGCGTACTGCCCCTCGGCTGAGGGCCTCGACCGCGCCGGTCGCCATTTCCAGCGATTTCCAGCCAAGAAGAATCTGCTGGCGCAATTCGGTACGGCGACCCTCGAGCAGGCGCTGGGCGCGTGACAGTTCGACGCTGGCCTGTTCGATTGCGCTGGATCGATTGTCAAGAAGCGGCACTGCGACGCTGAGTCCGATCTTGTTCTGAATCACATCGGGCTCTCGCGAATGGTCGAGACGGACCTCGACACCGGGCCAGCGGCTCGCCTGCGCGGCCTGCAACTGAGCCCGCGCCCGATCGACTTCAGCCTGCAGTTGTGCAAGCTCCGGGCTGCGCGCCAGGGCCTCCCGGATCAGTGGGTCGAGCTCCAGCGCCGGCCCAGCTTCGTCGAGCGTGGCGGCAAGGCGCCAGCGATCGGGAAGCGCGCCACCCGCCAGCCGGTTGAGATCGAGCAGCGCTTTCTCGGCCATCAGACGGGCGGCATCGCGACGCTGACGCGCGCTGATGATTTCGGCATCGGCCTTGATGAGTTCGTAGCGCGGCGCCTCGCCACTGTCGACCCGTACCCGGACCCGCTCACGGACCTGGTCAAGCAGCCGCAAGGCCTCGGACGCCGCCTCAGCCTCCTCCTGTCGGAGCAGCGCCTCAAACGCCCCCAGACGCGTCTGCGCGACCAATTGATTACGAACCTGCAGTACGGCATGCCCAGCACCGCGTTCGGCCGCGCGCGCCGAATCAACGCGGGCCCCCCGCACTGCCGTGCTTTCGATCAGCTGAGAGGCACCAAACGCCTGAACCGACGACGAGCCACCA
>JAGWXN010000300.1 GCA_018969885.1 Betaproteobacteria bacterium
CTTTTTTGTCAGCCCTCTGGTTTAGGAGAGAAGACGATGCCCAGGCAAGACGCCGCGCGCGCGTCCGGTCAGCGCTTCGCGTTGGGGAAGAACAGCGCTTCGCCGCCGATCCGGTAGTCGGCGATCGCCTGCTGGCCTTCCGCCGACAGGATCCAGTCTGTGAAGGCCTGCGCCTGTTTGAGCTTCACATGCGGGTGACGGGCAGGGTTCACGACGATCACGCCGTATGGGTTGAGCAGGCGATCGTCTCCCTCCACCAGCACCTTTAACTCGCCGCGGTTCCGGAAATTAAGCCAGGTCCCGCGATCGGTGAGCGCGTAGGCGTTCATCGATGACGCAATGTTAAGCAGGGGTCCCATGCCAGAACCGGTCTCGCGATACCAGCCACCGGTTGAGGCTTTGGGGTCGATGCCCGCGTCTTTCCAGAACCGAAGTTCAGCGGCATGGGTACCACTACGGTCGCCTCGGGATAGAAACAGGTGCCGGCCCTGCGCGATCTGGCCCAGCGCCCGGACCACATCACGAACTCCCGCCAAGCGGGCGGGGTCCGATGCGGGGCCGATCACGATGAAGTCGTTGTACATCACATCGTGCCGGGCGAGCCCCAAGCCGTCGGCAACAAATTTTTCCTCGGCCACCTTGTCATGGACGAACAGCAGATCGGCGTCACCGCGGGTGGCTACCGCAATCGCCTGCCCGGTTCCCAGGGCGACAACCCGCACCTGAATGCCCGTCTTCGCGAAGAATCGTGGCAACAGATGCGTAAAGAGCCCGGACTGTTCGGTGGAGGTGGTGGACGCCATCACGATGTGGCCTCCATCAGCCGACTCGGTCGCCCTTGGCGGCTTCTGAGCAGATGCCGGTATCGAGCCGCCCAGCGTGGCGAGAACCAGCGCGACCGTCATCAAACCGCGCACTGCACAAAATGGAGTACGGGGGTTCATCGCCAGGTTTCGCATGAGTCAGTCAAGCAACTCACCGGCCATAAAGCGCGCACCGATTTCCGTGTCGGGCGCGGTAAAGAAGCGATGCGCGGGGCTGAACTCGATCACCTCACCACGATGCATGAAGACGATCTGGTCAGCCAAGCGACGCGCTTGCGCCAGGTCGTGCGTACTCATAACAAACCCGGTGCCAGCGGCCGACCAGTCGCAGAGCAGCCGCTCAATGGCTGCGGTGGCCCCCGGGTCCAGGTGAGCGGTGGGTTCGTCTAGCAGCAGACACGCGGGCTCTGTAGCCATCACCCGCGCGATGGCAAGGCGTTGCTGTTCACCACCAGACAGGCGCCGCGCCGGCCGAGATTCAAGCGCAGTAAGCCCCACCCGCGCCAGCACACGCCGGGCCCGCGGTTCGCGCTCGGCACGGGCAACGCCTCGCACTGCCAGTGCGTGGGTCACGTTTCCAAGTACCGAACGGGCCAACATCACTGGCCGCTGCAGAACAAAACCCAACTCATGGGCGCCGACCGGGCGCTCGATGGACCCCGCTTGACGGATACCGACCGACCCCTGGTCCGGAACCAGCATGCCGTGGATGAGTTGCAGGAGCGTGCTCTTCCCCGCGCCGTTCGGTCCAAGCACGATTGTTCGACCCGCGAGGGGCAGCACCAGTGTGGCGGGCTTGACGATGGACCGGCTGCTTGCCGAGAAGCCAAGCGCATTCAAGGCGAGCGAATGCGGCAACTCAGCCGATCGCTGCATGGGTACGAACCCGTAGCCACTGCGCACAGGCGTTCACCGCCAGCACGATCGCAATCAGAATGAAACCCAGTGACAGCGCCAAGGCAAGGTCGCCTTTGCTGGTCTCCAGCGCAATCGCGGTCGTCATGGTGCGGGTGACACCCTCAATGTTGCCGCCCACAATCATGACCGCGCCCACCTCGGCTGCCGCCCGGCCAAAGCCAGCAAGCAGTGCTGTGACAAGCGACAAGCGCGTTTCGGTGAGCACGGTGATAACGAGGTTTGTCCGGCTGGCCTTAAGCGAACGCAGATAAGGGCCAAGCTCACGCAGCGAATCTTCCAGCATCTGCCGCGCGAGTGCAGTCACCAGTGGCAGCACCAGAACGGCTTGCGCAATCACCATGGCCGATGGCGTGAACAGAATGCCCAGCGGGCCAAGCGGTCCCGCTCGCGAAAGGAGCAGGTAAACCACCAACCCGACCACGACTGCAGGCAAGCCCATCAGCGCGTTCAGGACGGCGATGAGGAAGTTGCGACCGCGGAAATCAAACAGTGCGATGGCCGCCGCGAGGGGTAAAGCGAGCACCGAGGCGATCAGCGTCGCGAGCGCACTCACCTGCAGACTAAGACCGACGATCGTCCAAAGCCCTGGCTGCCTGCCGGCGAGCAGGTCGGCAATCATGGGTAGGGTGGCGGCAAGGTCGTTCATTGAACCCAGATAGGCATGCCGGTCGACGGCAGGTATTTGCGTGGAGGAATTTAGCAGCGACTGAAATAAATGAGGAGAGCGCGTAAAATTTGCATAAGCCTTAGTTCTCATTTTTTTGGGGTTGCGCCCCAGGAAGCCCACATGTCAAAGCGGCCCGGAAAAACCGTTTCGCCGTCAGCCACTGCGGCGGAGCAGTCGTTCGAACGCGCGCTGCTGAACACGGCCGAAGTGGCAGAGCTCCTTCGCATGAGCCCTCGAACGATTTACCACCTCGTGTCTCGGGGCGAGATCCCGTTCGGTCGCGCACGCGGCAAGCTCCTGTTCGAGCGCCACCAGATCGAGGCCTGGATTGCCGCCTCAACGCGCGGTCCGGCTCTACATGAGTCGGTCAACGTGCCCCCCGTGATTGCCGGGTCTCATGATCCCCTGCTCGATTGGGCGGTACGCGAGGCGGGCTCGGTGCTCGCGCTCGACTGTCACGGCAGCAGCGACGGTCTGGCGCGGCTTGCGAGCCGCCGGGCCTGTGCGGCGCTGATTCACATCCCCAATTCCAGCGGCACCGGGTACAACACCGAGGCCATACAGAGTGCGCTGGCGGGTCTTCCCGTGGTCTCGTTGCACTGGGCCCGCCGCGAGCAGGGGCTCATCGTCGCCGAGGGTAATCCGCTTCGTATCCGGTCGCTCAAAGACCTGATTGCCCGGCGAGCCCGCGTCATCCGTCGCCAGCCGGGGGCAGGCAGCAATCTCCTGTTCGCAAGGCTCTTGCGCGCCTCGGGCGCGAGCCTGGACAAGCTTCGAGCCCTGGATACCCCCGCCTTCAGTGAAACCGAAGTGGCTGAAGCCATCGCGGATGGCTACGCCGATGCGGGGTTTGGCATCCGAGCGGTCGCCGACAGACACCGGTTACCGTTCATACCGCTCGCCACCGAAGATGTGGAGCTGGTGGCCTGGCGACGGAGCGTATTCGACCCACCCCTCCATCGGCTGCTCGAGCTTGGGCGCGGTCGTCGGTTCGCCGCGCACGCCGGTCGACTGGGCGGCTACGACCTGACCCGACACGGCCAGGTCTGCCATAACGGCTGACCCGCGCGTCGGTTCGCCTGGGAAAGCGCCTCAAGACGATCGGTCGAGACGCAACCGCTCCGCGCCCCGTCCGGCGCCAGCCGAGATCGTTCAGCCCGACGCCTGTAGCTGCGGCGGATACTTCCGATCGCACATTTCGCGGAAGGCAGGCGGAACCGGCACGGCACGAATCCGCTCCGGATCGTCAGGATGCGGCCCAGCGAATACCCTCACATGAAAGGCCTCGGCAATCAGGATGTCTCCCTTCACGATCTGGTGATGCTGAGTAAAGCGTCGCTCGCGCCACTCGGCTATGCAGGTTTGCACCTCGATCTGGTCGCCATAACGCGCGGGCGCCCGAAAATCGCACCGGGTGGAAACAATGGGCGTACCCAAGATGCCGTGGGTCAGCAGGGTCTCGCGCCAAGGCGGAATGCCGCTATCGCGGAAGAAATGTAGCGAGGCCGCATCAAACCAGCTGAAAAAATTCGGGTGAAAAACGATCCCGCTTGGATCGCAGTCGCCGAACTCGACCGTGATTTTTAAAACATGCTTCAAGGCGTGGCTCCCGGAGAGAGGCCGAAGAATACCTTGAGCACACCGCCCTGGCCGTCCATCTCGACCGATCCGAAACCAGAACCAACACCTGGCGATGCCCGCCCCGGCGCAATAAAATCATTCATGTCTGATCGTTCATCGGAGCTCCCATGCTCAATTGCAAGCCGCT
>JAGWXN010000301.1 GCA_018969885.1 Betaproteobacteria bacterium
GAAGCGCGTCGAGATAGCCTTCGTCGATTCGTCCGTAAGCCTGAACTCCCATCACCTTTCCGGCGATGTCATTGAAGTGTGCGGCCTTGATCCCCAGCGCCTTACCCGCCTCGCGAATCCCCCAGCCGATCGAACCGTTCCGGATATCGCCAGCCGCGATCGTCTTGCCGCCGCGGTACACACTCCAGGGTCGTCCGTCGCCTAAGCCATCGATCACGATTCGAAGCGCAATCGGCTCGGGCTCGATCATCCAGCCGCTCAGCGCATGACAGAAATGATGGCTCAGCCAGGTCGCAGAGGGCGCCCGCAAATACGCGCAGATCTCTGGCGAAAGCGGTTCGGCGAGCGACTGACCCGATCCAAGGCGTCGAAGCGCGTCGGGCGACAGATGACGCCCCACCGTTGAAGGAAGTGCCGACGGATCGAAGGTGATCGCAATATGGTCAACCTGGGATAGGCCGATGCCGAACAAAGCCTCGGTCTCGGCGTACCAGTCAGGGGGCGATTGAAAACTGAAGCGCTTTTCCTGGCGCGGCCGTTCGAACTTCACGTAGTGAACGCGGTCGCCATCGAAATAGGACGCGTTGGCGTCATGCGCGACGACGGCAATCGCCAGAAGCTTCATGAGATGCGCCGCACTGCGCTCGCGCAATCAGCCAGCCGATCACGACTCGGCGAAGATGGCCGCTGGGCCGGTCGAGTCGCAGCGCCTGTTGCGACGGTCACGGCTCCCGAGGCCCGATGAAATTCTCGACTCACTGCTGTGCCTCACCCATCACTGCTGTTCGTGTGCGGTCTGATCTTGCCGGAGGGTGCCGAGGACCGTCAACCGGCGGGCGGAAGCCGTCGCCGGTCATCAAAACGATTGCGGCGTCTGGCCTGGCTGAGTCTGCATTCTTTTCTGAAATTTACGATCGATCGCGAGCAGAATGCCGCTACCGAGCGCGGCAACGCTGGTGAGGAGAAATGCGATCGCGACGATCAGATCGACGTCATGCAGCCCGATCGCCTTCATGAGTTGATTACCCAGACCGCGCTGTGAGGCAAACATTTCACCGAGGAGCGTGCCGATCAGCGTGAGCGAGAAGCCGATTCGAATTCCGGTAAAAATTTCCGGTAAAGCAGCGGGGATCAGAATTCGCCAGCCCATCTCCCAGGGCGAGTAGCGCAGCACGCGACCCGTCTTGATGAGAATAGGCCGGATGTTGCGAACCGCATTGATGGTGAAGAGGGCAATTGGGATGATCCCGTGCAGTGCGCCGAAGGCCACCTTGGCCGACATGCCGAGGCCGAAGGACAGCAGCAGAATCGGATAAAGGGTGAGCTTGGGGATGGAATAGGTAGCAACCAGCATGGGCTCAAACACATCGCCCGCGAGTTTGCGAAATCCGAGCGCCAGACCGATCGCCAGACCCAGGACCACCGAGAACATGACCGCCAGGGCAGATGCTTTCGCCGTTTCGTGGATATGGGGCCAAATCCGGTCGCCCGCGAGGAGCTTGCTCAGGTAGGAAAAGGTTTGCAGGGGCGAGCGCATGGCCATTTCGCCCGCCAGCAGATAAAGCCCCTGCCAAAGGATAAACACCGAAACGATAAGGATGAGCGGACCTCGCCAGGCCTGCCAGAGGCCAGTTTCGATCCGCTTCATCGAAGCCCCCGTCGCTGCAGGATCTGCTTCTCGAGTGTGCCTAGCGCAAAATTCAGCGAGATCGAGATCAGCAAAATGAGCAGGATGAGCGGATACATGGTGGCGTTATCGAAATTGTTATAGGCGAAGGAAATCTCGAAACCCATCCCATCGGTGGACATGATGAATTCGGAGCCGATGATTCCGATCAGCGAATAGGCGAGCGCAAATTTCACGCCGGTGAGCAGATAGGGGGCGGAAAAAGGCAGCGTGACACGCCAGATGATCTGTGTGGGCCCCATGCCGACAACGCGAGCGGTTTTGATCAGCACCGGAGGCACCCGGTCGAGGCCGTTCAGCAGGTTGACGATGACGGCGATGACCCCAAGCATGAAAGCGATGGTGATCTTGGGCCCGTCGCCCACGCCAAACAGGATGATCAGCAGGGGATAAAAAGCCAGCACCGGAATGGCGTAATAGGTGGCGAACAACGGTTCCAGTGTTTCGCGAAGCAGACGTCGGCGATGAACGGCAACGGCGACGACAACCCCCACCGACACCGCCAACGCGAAGCCGATTGCCGCGTTCCCCATGGTCTTCCCGATTGCATCCGTGTGCTTGCCTGACAGCAGAAGCTTCCACAGGTCGATTCCGATTTGAAGCGGCGGTTGCATGGTGAACCGATCAATCCAGCCGATTCGGCACATCCCTTCAACCAGCGCCACGGCTGCGATGATGGCGAGGAGCCTGAATAAAGCCAGTCGGGTCACTGCGTCGCCTGCGATGAATCCAGCGACTTCAGTGATTCGCCGCGAAGCGACCGCCACAGACGCGCGGTCAACTGGCCGAATTGCGGCAGTTCGACGATACGGCTGTCGCGCTCCGGTGGCCAGCCGGTCTCCACCAGATCAATGAGGCGGCCCGGCCGTGCCGACATCACGCCAATTCGGTCGGCAAGCATCGCTGCCTCGTCGAGGGCGTGCGTAATCAGAAAAATCGTTGCACCTGATTGGCGCCAGAGCCGAAGGACTTCCTCGCCCATCAGCAGCCGGGTCTGCTGGTCCAGTGCGCCGAACGGCTCATCGAGGAGGATCAAACGAGGCCGCATGATCAAGGTGCGAGCGATACATACCCGCTGCCGCATCCCGCCAGAAAGCTGCGCGGGGAACGCCTGCGCGAAGGCTTTCAACCCAGTCAGGGCAAGTGCGTCCTCTACACGCTGTCGACGCTCCGATTCACTGAGCGGCAGAGCCTGCAGTCCGAGCGCGATGTTGTCAGTGACGTTGAGCCAGGGGAAACAGGCATCCTCCTGGAACACCACACCGACGCCGTCGGGCACTCGACCCGCGACCGGCTGACCTTCGAACATGATCTGACCGCTGGTGGGCTGACTGATGCCCGCGATCACTTCGAGCAGGGTTGATTTACCGCATCCGGAGGGACCCACGACGGCAAAGAATTCGCCTTTTCGCAGGGTCAGGTCGACCGGGCCCAGCGCGTGCACGGCAGGCGTGGATTTCTGGCCTGCAAAGGTTCGGGTGACCGCCTGCAGGGTGACGTGCGGTTCGAGGCGCGACGAATCATCCGCGACTGGCGTGGTCATGGGCCGCTCCTGGTGAGGCCAGACTGCGAGCGCTGGCTATCGGACCAATGCACGGATATCCTCATCGAGGAAACGGGTGTCAATGATCTTCATCAAGTCGACTTCACCGGTAATTGCGCCAACGGAGCGTTGCGCTGCGACCGTGCGTTCGAGCCCGGCGAGATGAATCTGCCCTGTGCCCCAATAAGGAATGCCCTGCGTTCGGGACTCGACCAAATTCTTGACGACCGCGCGAGCAAGCGCCGGGTCGATGTTGTAGGCGCGGGCGACGATATCGCCCGCTTCCTGGGGGTTTGCCGACATGAATTCGACCGCCATGCGGCGAGCCTTTACGACGCCGCGGATGAACTTGTCGTGCTCCTTCATCTGGCTGGTCAACGCGACACCGACCACATTGCTCATGGGTGGCAGCACTTCGCTGGCCACGGCGATCGCCCGGAATTTGTCTTTGTAGCGGGACCACAGCGGCTCGGTGATCGGCGTCATGTCGATGGTGTTGATGTCAAGCGCCGTCAGACTCTCGCCGAAGCCGCCGGTGCGGATCATCTGAACATCGTCCTTGCGAAGCCCTGCCTGATCGAGCAGTACCTGAAGCAGGGCGGCACTGGTGGAGCGGGGATTGTTGAAGCCTACCTTCGCGCCCTTGAGATCTTTAATGGTGCGGATCTTTGATTCCGGTTTGACGAACCAGGCAAACTCGGCAACGGTCAGCACATTGTCGGCGATGATCTTGAGATCGACGCCTTGCTGGATGGCTCCGATCGCAGCGCCAGGGTTGATCTCCGCATAGGGGACGCCGGCGGCCATCATGTTGCGCATGGTGGTGCCCCCGCCAGCGGAGGTGATGATCTCGGTGATGTTGAGGCCCTGCTGCTTGAAAAATCCCTTTTCGAGCGCGATCGCAAATGGCATCCCGTTGGCAGACACCCCATAGTT
>JAGWXN010000302.1 GCA_018969885.1 Betaproteobacteria bacterium
GGCCATCAATTCGCGGCGGCGTGCCGGTCTTTAAGCGCCCCTGCGGCAGCTTCAGTTCCTTCAGGCGCTCGCCCAGCGTGATGGCGGGCGGATCACCGGCCCGACCGGCGGAATGGCGGGCGAGACCCACGTGGATCAGTCCGTTCAGAAAGGTGCCGGTGGTGAGGACGACCGCACGCGCCTTGAAACGAACCCCAAGCTGGGTGATGGCGCCTGCAACCCGATCCCCCTCAACAATGAGGTCATCCACAGCAGACTGGAACAGCCACAGATTGGGCTGGTTTTCGAGCCGCGATCGGATCGCACGCCGGTAAAGCACGCGATCAGCCTGAGCGCGGGTGGCCCGAACTGCTGGCCCTTTGCTGGAGTTCAGGATTCGAAACTGGATGCCCGCTTCGTCGGTTGCCGCCGCCATGGCACCGCCCAGGGCATCAACCTCCTTCACCAGATGCCCCTTGCCGATGCCGCCGATCGACGGGTTACAGGACATCTGGCCCAGCGTTTCGATGCTGTGGGTCAGCAAAAGCGTGCGCGCGCCAATACGTGCGGATGCGAGCGCAGCCTCAGTGCCGGCGTGACCGCCGCCGACGACAATGACATCAAAGGAGTCGGGGAACTGCATGGCGTGCGCGCCTGAGCGTTGACCGAAAGGCGCGAATCCTAGCGGAAATTGAGGCGGTCGGCGAGCAATCAGGTATCCGGATGGCTAGGCAATGGGGTGGTGGGCGGAATCTGGGGCAGTCGATGGCGGGTGGGTGCGAGGTGCGGACGGTTCTAGCGCAGCGCGCGGGCCACGCGCGACGCACACCCCCTCACCTTGGTTGTGCCCGTGCCCGCTCGGCAGATGCAGCCCGCCAGATTCGCCCGAGCTGGGGGGCATGGCGTGGCCCGCCCGGTTCATCAGCCGGTGTGTTTCACGTGAAACACACCACCGCTTCGCCGTGTGCGCTGCGGTCGCGGCCACCCCGCATCCCGACTCGCCGAGCCCCGAGGGCCACGTTTCACGTGAAACACCGCTCGCGATCGAGGGGCTCGCACGCCCCCTACCCTTAGCCTTCCGCCACACCCGCCTCGGCCCAACGCGCATCCCGACCCAACAACCTGTGCCTCGTCCCGGTCAGCGCGACGCATCAAGCTGCGACCTCACCCGCTTCGCAATCGCCAAACACGCCGTCAAGCCCGGCGATTCCATCCCGAACAGATTCACAAGTCCCTCGACCCCATGCATCCCTGGGCCATCGATTCGGAAATCCGCCGCAGCCTCCCCCGGTCCGACCAACTTGGGGCGGATACCCGCATAAGCCGGCAATAACGCCCCATCGGGCAAGCCCGGCCAGTACTCCCGGATCGCTGCATAGAACACCTGGGCGCGCGCCGCGGGCACGTCGTACTGATCCGCCGACTCGATCCACTCAACATCGGGGCCAAAGCGCGCCTGCCCAGCGAGATCGAGCGTCAGATGCACCCCAAGGCTGGCCTCGTCCGGGGTCGGATAGATCAACCGACTGAATGGCGAGCGACCCGCCAACGAAAAATAGTGGCCCTTCGCATACCGTGTCACCGGCACATGAACAGAGCCAAGCCCCTCGATCGCGCCCGCAACCCGGCTCGCCGATAACCCCGCCGTATTGATCAGCTCCCGGCAGGCAAGCGAGGTCAACTCGGACCCGCTTCGGACACGCACTGCGAACCCCTCAGACATCACCTGCGCATCAACGAACTCACTTCGGAGTGCGAGCATGGCGCCGTGATCCTCGCCCTCCCCCAATAATGCGAGCATCAAGCCATGGCTATCGATAATGCCGGTTTGTGGCGACAGCAGCGCAACCGCCGCTGATAGTGCAGGCTCCAGAGCGCGGGCAGACTCACCGCTCAGCCACTCAAGCGTCGCCACCCCAGCGCGCTCGGCCCGTTCCGCCACCCGCTCAAGCTGAGCACGTCTCGCCAAGGAGGGCGCGACGATCAACTTACCGCACCGCCGATGCGCCACACCATGCGTGGCGCAAAACCGGTAGAGCGCCTCACGCCCCTCCACACAAAGCTGAGCCTTGAGCGAGCCCGGTGCGTAATAGATCCCCGCATGGATGACCTCGCTGTTTCGAGAGCTGGTCTCGGTGCCGAACGCGTCCGCGCGCTCCAGGATCACGACCTCCCGCCCCGACAGCGCGAGCTCACGCGCGATCGCCAAGCCCACAACCCCCGCGCCCACCACCAGCGACTGCACCAGCTCCATCAATCCACCCTTTTGACCTGTCCCAGGCGATGCGATCCGCGACCCGATTGAACCCCTCAGCCCGGGACATCGCTTCCGTTAGCGCGCCGCGTCTTCCCTCATCATCGCAGCGGCCTTTTCCGCGATCATCAGCGTGGGGGCGTTGGTGTTGCCCGAGGTGATGGTGGGCATCACCGACGCATCGGCAATTCGAAGTCCTGGCACCCCGTGGACTCGCAGCCGATGGTCGACCACCGCCATCGGGTCGGATGCTGGCCCCATTCGGCAAGTCCCCACCGGGTGAAAGATGGTGGTGCCGATACGTGTGGCCGCATCGGCCAATTCCTCATCGCTCTGACAGGCCTCGCCGGGCAAAAATTCGGCTGGCGAATAGGCCGCAAGCGACGCGCCGCCCACGATCCGTCGCGTCAGCCGGATCGACTCCACCGCCACCCGCCTGTCCTCATCCGTAGAAAGATATTGCGGCGCAATCCGCGGCGCAGCATCGGGGTCTGCCGACACAATCCCAACCGTCCCGCGTGAAGTCGGCCGAAGGTTGCATACCGATGCGGTGAACGCAGAAAACCGATGCAGTGGCTCACCGAAGCGATCCAAGGATAGCGGCTGGACGTGATACTCGACGTTGGCACGCTCGTGCCGCGGATCAGAGGGCGCAAACGCCCCAAGCTGGCTGGGCGACATCGCCATCGGCCCGGACCGACTCACCAGATACTGAAGCCCCATCCGAACCCGGCCCCAGACACTGTTCGCCTGCTCGTTGAGCGTTGGCACGCCGCTCACCTTGTAAATCATGCGCAACTGCAGATGGTCCTGCAGGTTTTCCCCCACGCCGGCAAGCGCTGTCCCCACCTGCACGCCTGCCCGCGCCAGGACCGGCGCCGGGCCAATGCCCGAGCGCTGCAGGATCTGAACCGACCCGACCGCCCCCGCAGCAAGAACCACCTCAGCCCTGGAAAGGAAGCGCTTGCTTACGCCCGAACCCTCGCCCAGTCTACATTCGACACCAACCACCCGACCACTTCCGTCGTCAGAACGAAGCAGTCGATCGATGCGCGCATGACAAACCACCTTCAGATTCGGGCGCTCTTTAATCGGACGCAAAAACGCCTTGGACGCGTTCCAGCGCACCCCCCGCCGCTGATTGACTTCGAAATACCCGCAGCCAAAGTTGTCCCCGCGGTTGAAGTCGTCGGTCGGCGGAATACCGGCCTCATCGGCCGCCTGGCGAAACGCATCGAGGATCGTCCAGCTGAGGCGCTGCGCTTCCACGCGCCACTCGCCGCCATGCCCATGCAACGCATCGGCGCCACCCCCGTCAAGCCGGTGGTAGTCCTCATGCGCCCGGAACCAGGGCAGCACCTCATCCCAGGACCAGCCCGGATTACCCAGGGCAGCCCAACCGTCATAGTCGGCGCGCTGACCGCGCATGTAGATCATGCCGTTAATCGAGGAGCAGCCCCCCAGCACCCGCCCGCGCGGATAGCGGATCGTGCGCCCACCCAGCCCGGGATCGGCCTCGGTATTGAACATCCAGTCGGTTCGGGGGTTACCGATGCAATAGAGATAGCCCACCGGGATATGGATCCACAGATAGTCATCCCGCCCGCCCGCCTCGAGCAGCAGGACAGACACCGAAGGGTCGGCCGACAAACGGTTGGCAAGCAGGCAGCCCGCCGTCCCGGCGCCCACGATCACATAGTCGAAGGTTTCAGGCGAAGTGCTCATCGGCAATCAGCTCATCATCATGACCTGGCGGATCGATTCGCCCCGCGCCAGGCGATCAAGCGCCGGGTTGATGTCCTCAAGGCGGATTCTCTCCGACAGCAGCCGATCGACCGGCAGCACCCCCTGCCGGTACATTGCGATGAACCGGGGCACATCACGCGATGGCACGCACGAGCCGACATAGCTCCCTTTGA
>JAGWXN010000303.1 GCA_018969885.1 Betaproteobacteria bacterium
CGCAATTCCACCCAGGGGAGCGGCCGACCGACGGAATTAAGTCGGATTGCGCGGGATCCCTCGGGGTCGTGATCGTCTGGGTTGAGTACCGTGACCGTGCCTGATGTTTCGGTCATTCCGTAGGCCTGCATGAAGCGGCAGCGAAGCACCGCGATGGCGCGCTTCAACAGCACGTCGCCCATGGGAGCGGCGCCATACATCAGGAGTTCCAGGCTGCCCAGGTCGGCCGCCTCGACGCCCGGCACATTGAGAAGCGACTGCACCACGGTAGGAACGAAAAACGTGTGCGTCACCCGGTAGCGGCGGATGCAGTCGATGACTTGCGCGGGGATGACGTCGCGAAGCAGAACGGTGTGACCGCCTACGGTCATCACACTTGAACCGTAGCCGCAACCCCCAATATGGAACATGGGCATGGCCACCAGGTTGACCGAGTCGGGCCCCATCGCCCAGGCTTGTGCCGCGAGGCGCGGGGTATACGACAGGCCTTCGTTGGTAATGATCGCACCCTTGGGCAGACCGGTGGTGCCAGAGGTGTAGAGCAGCAAAATAGGCTCATCGGGCGCGCCCACATGGCCGGGATCGAGGGCGGGATGAGCATCTCGCCAGCCGGTGAACTCAAGACCGAGTTCGATCGTTCGCAGCGTCTTTGAACCGGCCAGCAGCGCGCGTTCGGTGGCGCCTACGATCAGCAATGCGGGCGTCGCATCGTCAAGAATCGCGGAGATCTCAGCCGCCGAGAGCCGCCAGTTGAGTCCGGTATACACAGCGCCAATCTTGCTGCAGGCAAATAACAGTTCGAAGCATTCAGCGCAGTTGCGGGTCAGGAGTCCGACCCGATCCCCCGCGTGCACGCCCGCGGCGCGCAGCGCCTGCGCAGTGCGCGAACTACGCGCGTGGAGCTCTGCGAAGGTCCAGGTCTGATCGTCATAGGTGAGGGCGGGGGCCTCCGGCCGGTCCGCCGCGAGCGATCGTAGAATCTCTGCGTAGCTTCGGATCATGGTGATCAGCAGCCCGTTCAGTAGCTCTTGGGGAGCCCCAGACTGTGCTGGGCGACAAAGTTGAGGATCATTTCCCGGCTGACCGGGGCCGTCTTGTGCAGCCGTGCGATGAACCACAGGTCGGCGAGTCCGTACTCAATCGCCATACCGTTGCCGCCGTGGACCTGAATCGCCTGGTCAAGCGCTTCAAGCGACGCGTCCGCCGCAGCGAGCTTGGCCATGTTGGCCGCTTCGCCGGCGTCCGCTGAACGCTGGTCGTAGAGTTGCGCCGCACGCGCCGTCATCAGGCGCGCCTGCTGAACCGAGATGAAAGCCTTTGCCAGCGGGTGGGCAATGCCTTGATGCGATCCGATCGGGCTCTCCCATACCGAGCGATCGCGCGCCTGCTGGGCACCGCGCTCGAGGGCGTAACGGGCGATCCCGTTGTTGATGGCCGCAGCGCAGACGCGCTCTGGGTTCAGTCCGGCAAAAACCTGTTTGAGACCTTGCCCTGCATGACCCACCAGCGCGTCGGGCCCAAGGTCGACGTCGTCGAAAAACACGGTGAACGAAGTCTCAGGCACATGAAGTGCTGTGGCGATCGGGGTGCGACTGATGCCGGGCGCGTTGGCCGGCACAATGAAAAGCGATAGCGGCCGGCGCCCGGTCGGATCAGCGTCTGCCGGTTCGCCTCGGCAGACCACCAGAATCGCATCGGCCTCGTCAACGCCGGAGGTCCAGTATTTCTTGCCGTTCAGGCGCCAGCCATCGCCCCGTCGTGCGGCTGTCGTGGTGATGCGATGGGTGTTCGTGCCAGCGTCGGGCTCGGTGATCGCAAAGGACAAACGGCGCTTGCCCGAAGCGAGTCCTGGGAGCCACTCGTTTTTGAGCGCCTCGCTGCCGTACTGCTCGATGATGGGCGCGCAGATGGAGCCGATGACGAGGGACAGGATGGGGCAGCCCTGTGCGGCGGTTTCTTCGACCACGACGTTATAGTCGGCGATACCCGCCCCGGCGCCACCGTATTGCTCGGCGATATGCACCCCCAGATAGCCCGCCTCGCCCAGCGCCTCCCACAACTCCACAGGCTTGGCCTTACGCTGCACGACATCCTGAAAATATCGACGGCCGAAGCGGCTCACCAGCCGCGCCACGCTGTCACGCAGCATCGGGTGATGGTCGGCGGTATCGACCAGCGTTGATCTAAAAATACCTGTCATGATTTTGCGGTTGCCGAGGGGAGGGATGGGGGCGGCACGGGCCAGTCGTAAAAGCCTTTGCCGGATTTCTGACCTAATTCGCCTCGAGCAACTTTCTCTTCGAGCAGCCGGGGCGGTGCATAGCGCTCACCCAGCGAAGCACGAAGGTGGCGCGCGATATCCAGTCGAACATCGAGGCCGACGATGTCGCTCAACCGCAGCGGGCCGATTGGGTGCCGATAGGCGAGCACCGCCGCGCGATCGATGTCTTCGGCGCTGGCGACCCCATCTTCAAGCATTCGCATGGCCTCGAGCGAGGCGATGAGGTCGAGACGGCTGGTGGCAAAACCCGGAAGGTTTCGCACGACGATGGTCTGCTTGCCGATGGAATCGGCGTGGCGACGCGCTGCTTCAAGCGCAGCGACGCTGGTCTGCCGGCCGACGATCAGTTCGATCAGCGGCAGGGACCACACCGGGTTAAAGAAATGCATGCCGATCAGACGGGTGGGGTCGGCGAGACACTCCGCGAGGGTGTCGATCGACAGTCCGCTGGTGTTGGATCCGATGAGTGTGGGCGCGCGTTCATCGAGCTCTCTGAGCACGCTTTGCTTGAGGGAAAGATTCTCCGGAACGCTTTCAATGGCGAGATCGAGCCCGCGGGGCAGCTCGCGCGCACTCTCCACCAGGCTCACCGATGCGAGAAGGATCTCAGCCTGCGCTTCGGTGAGTTTGCCGCGCCGTACGCCATCGGCGGACGCGCTGGAGAGGGTTTCCAGCAGCCGGGTTCGCTGCCCCAGGGAGGGTTCGGCCACCGACACGAGCCAGCCCGCGCGGGCAAATACGTAAGCAATGCCGGCGCCCATGGTGCCCGCACCGATCACGGCAACCGTCTGCCGCATCGTGTTCGCAGACAACGATCCGGTCATCGTGGCGCTCCCTTTGCCTGCCGGCTACCGGTGGCGGACGAGACCAGGACGACCGGCGCGCTCTGCGCGCGAGGGGTTAGCGCACCGCGGCGAGCGTTCTTCGGCGACGCCCCGGATTGGCTTTGACCATCGCAAGCACAATCCGGCTCACGCCATCGGCCGCTTCCTCGATGGTAAGGCGACCCGACGGCCTGAACCAAACCTGCGACCAGCCGATGATTCCGCCAATCGACAAGGCCGTGAGGTGAACGTCGTCGACCTGAAACTCGCCCGTCGTGACGCCTTCCTGAATCAGCGCAACCAGCCGATGATCGAACTCGCGGCGAAGTCGGTTGATGGCATCCCGGTCGGCTTGATCGAGCTCCTTTTCCTCGCGGCTGTAGATCACCGCGTGGGGTTGATGCCGCAAAACGGCTTCCATGAAGTCGCGAGAAATCGCCTTGATGCGATCGGTCGCTGAGCCCTCCTTCGAGCTTGCGCGATTGAGCGACTCGTGAGCCAGCTTGATCGCCCGGGAGCAGATCTCGGCAAGAATTTCGTTCTTGGAGCCGAAATAGGAATAGATGAAGGGTTTGGTGACATTGAGACGCTGGGCGACCTGGTCGAGTGTGGTTTGACCATAACCCTGGTGATAAAACAAGTCGACCGCAGCCGCGACGATGCTTTCGCGCTTCAGGCGCTGGACCGCGTCGCGCAGGCTCTCCGGCGCCTCGGCTGATGGGGTGGCTTGGCGATCCGATGGAGTGAGCGCGCGGGTTCTCGAGCGGGCGGGCTTCTGGGCAGGTTTTGTCATGGGCGTGAGGATAGCGGATCGTCAGATATGGCATGTCGGTAGCAGCGTGCCGCACGCCGCATGGCGCGCGATGGCGTGAGGGCCCGCGGGCAGGCCGACTCGGGCGGTCAACCATGGCTGCCGCCGTTAATCTGAATCCCCTGACCCGTAATGTGTGAGGCAAGGTCGGAGGCGAGATAGAGCATGAGGTTGGCCACTTCTTCGGGACTCGCATAGCGGCCGTCTGGAATCGATGCGCTACGGC
>JAGWXN010000304.1 GCA_018969885.1 Betaproteobacteria bacterium
GAGCTCGAGAATTTCGGCGCGTACCGACAGATCAAGCGAGCTGGTGGGCTCATCAAGGACCACCAGCCGAGGCTGGGTCATGAGCGCCCGGGCCAGAGCGACACGCTGCAGCTGACCGCCCGAGAGCTGGGCCGGAAAACGATCAAGAAGACTGCCGCCGAGATGCACCCGCTCAGCCATGCCCACAATGCGCGCGAGCCGCTCGGATGCACTGAGCGGGGTGTGAAGCTTAAGCGGCTCCTCCAGTACTGCCCGGATCCTCATTCGCGGGTTGAGCGTTGCCCAGGGATCCTGAAACACCATCTGCATGTACGGCCTCAGCGCTCGCAGGGCCGATTGGCTGAGCTGCGTGATGTCGCGCCCTTCAAGCAGCACACGACCGGAGGTGACGCGTTCAAGCTGGAGCGCGAGCCGTCCCAGTGTGGTCTTGCCGGACCCCGATTCACCCACCAGCGCCACGGTCTCGCCAGGCGCGACGCTGAATGAAACATCGTTGACAGCGTGCACCCTGGTGCCACGGCGCGGCCCGGGGAAGTGCTTGACGACCTGATCGAGTTGCAGCGCGGCAGTCATAGCCCAGGCTCCGGGAAATGACAGCGAGCACCATGAGCCTCGTCAACCGGTAATGGCATCAGCTCGCCCTGGCAGACCGGCTGCGCGCGAGGGCAGCGATTCTGATACGGGCACCCCGGAGGAAGATTGTAGAGGTCGGGTGCCGCACCAGCGCGCACCGTACCCCTCCCCAGTGTCAGCCGATCTGGGGAGCTACCGATCAGATGCCGCGTGTAGGGATGAAGCGGTTGGGTGAATACCTGCTCGACCGGGCCAGCCTCGACCACCACGCCTGCAAACATCACGCCGACCCGGTCACACACCTGGGCCACCACACCCAGGTCATGCGTGATGAGGAGCGCCGCCAACTGTCGCTCCCGCACACTCGCTCGCAACAAATCCAAAATTTGTGCCTGAACGGTGACATCCAGACCGGTCGAGGGTTCGTCTGCGATCAGGAGCTGCGGATCATTGACGAGTGCCATCGCAATCAGCACGCGTTGCGCCATGCCGCCAGAGAACTGATGCGGCCATGCCCGCATACGCGCCTGGGGGTCGGGGATACCGACCGCCTGCATCATCTGAAGGGCGCGGGCCTGCGCCTGCTCCACGCTTGCCTGCCGGTGCACCCGGTGGATGCGGGCGATCTGCTCACCCACACGGGTGAGCGGATCGAGCGACGTTCGTGGCGACTGGACAACCATGGCAATCTGATCGCCACGAATTGAATTCAGCTCGTCATCACTGATCGCCGTGAGTTCGCGTCCGTCGAATTCGATACTGCCACCTACCCGCCGCGCGGGCTCTCGCAGCAGTCCCATGATTGCATGCGCTGTGAGGGATTTACCGGCACCGGTTTCGCCCACCAATCCAAAAATCTCCCCGCGGTCGACGCTGAGGTCGACCCCGTTGAGCGCTCGCGCAACGCGCACCTGATCGTAGCGGTCACGCGCCACGAAGTGGACATGCAGATCGCGAACCCGAAGCAGGCTCATGACGCGCTCATCGGCTGGTCTTATTTCGGCGCGGATCGAGAAGTTCCTCGAGCCCGTCACCGAACATTGAAAACCCGATGATCAGAATGACCAGCGCGAGGCCCGGCACGATGGAGACCCACCACTCGCCGCTCACCATGTATTCAGCGCCCTGACGGATCATGGCACCCCACTCGGGTGTGGGGGCCTGGATGCCAACGCCGATGAAGGCAAGCGTCGCCGACACCCTCACCGCCCAGGCCATTCGGATCGGCATCTGAGCCATGGCGCCGCGAATGCAGTTGGGTAACAGGTGGACAAACACGATTCGCCAGGTTGGATTGCCGGCATTGATCGCAGCCTCGACAAATCCACTGGAACGAAGCGCCAGCACCTCCGCACGGACCAGCCTCGCGAAGACCGGCACATCAAGCATGCCAATCACCAGCACGACGTTGGCAAGCGATTGCCCGGTCGCCGAGACAATCGCAAGCGCGAGAATAATTGAAGGAAACACCCTCAGCGCGTCCATGATACGCAGGGCAATTTCATCAAACCAGCCGCCTCGAAAACCGGCGTATAAGCCGATCGGCACACCCACCAGAAAACCGAACAGCAGCACCGGTATTGCGATGCCGTAAGCATAGCGTGCGCCATAGAAGGTTCTTGACAGCACGTCCATGCCATTGCCGTCCGTGCCAAGAAGAAAGCGCGTGCCGGGCTCAGCGAGCACATGATCGGCGAAAGGTTTGACCGGATCGTAGGGCGCAAACACAGGCGCCAAAACTGCGAGAAGCGCAAAAGCCAGCATGATCGCGAGACCCACCGCGCCAGTGGGCGAGGCCCGAACCAACGCAAGGGTTCGTAAACGCCACAGGCTGGCGCGAGCACTCACCGGCTCGCCTCATGCGCACGGGGTTCGAGCTTGAGCACCAGCAGGTCACCGAGGGCAAACACCAGCATCGCCAGCGCTGACATCAGCAGGACATAGCCCTGGACGACCGCAAAGTCGGCCTTGAGGATGGCGGTCAGTCCGAACTGCGACACGCCCCCCCACGAGAAAATGAGTTCGAGCACCGATGCGGCGCCAAACAGGGCGGTGAGCTCAGTGGCGCCATAGGTGATGATGGGAACAGCCGAATTACGCCACACCATTCGCTCGACCATGCTGTGCGGGAGGCCGGCCGCCCGCGCATACCGCACGTAATCACTTGCCCGAACATCGAGCGCAATCGCACGTGTTTGCTTGAGCATGGGCGCAGCAAACACGATCGCCACCACGGCGCACGGCAACACCATGCGGCCGGCAGCCGACCATGCAGCCGCAAGGTCTCGGGCGAGGAGGGCATCAATCAGATAGCTGCCGGTGATCACTGGCGGGGCCGTGATCATGAGATCAATCCGCCCCATGGGCGGAGGGGCCCAACGCAAAATGAAAAAGAACACGAAGATGAGCGCGAGCCCGAGGAAAATTGTGGGCATACCAAACCCGAACAGGGACAGGAGTCGGCTCAGCTGGTCGAACCGACCATTGACTGAACGGGCCGCCCGCATACCTGCCCACACGCCCAATAGGCCTCCTGCCGCGGATCCCACAAGAACCAGCTCCAGCGTGGCCGGCAGGCGTTGCAGTAACTCGGTGAGCACCGGGCGGTTTGACAGCCATGAGGTACCCAGGTCGCCGTGCGCGACACGCCGCACATATTCAAAAAATTGAGCGAGCAGCGGTTGGTCGAGCTTATAGGTGGCACGAATGGCAGCGATTTCTGCTTCGCTCGCCGTGGGTCCGGCCAGCATACCCACCGGGTCGCTATCTCCCAGCCGCACCAGCATGAAGGTAAACAACAGCACGCCGAACAGAATGGGCAGCGCGAGCGCGAGCCGGCGCAAAATCAGCTGCAGGACTGCAAGCATCAGAAACTGCCTGGATTAGCGCGGGCCGCTGAGCGGCCGCAGCCCCGAGGCGCGGGGTCGGCGCAACAAACACCCCGCCCCCAACCCCTGGGCACCCATCTGCGCGACGCGTTCGGCGATCGCGACCTCAGCGCTCACAACGCAGATCGGAGAATCGTGGCCAGTCATCGGGGTGCCAGACCCAGCCCTTAATGCACGGGTTCATGACCTGATGGATGCCTGGGTAATAGAGGTAAAGCCAATCATTGTCTGCAGCGTGCACGCGCTGCGCACTAGCGATCAGGTCGTTGCGCTTGCCTTCATCGAGTTCGGTCAGCGCGGCGCCAATCAGCTTCTCGACTTCATCGTTTTTGTAAGCATTGCGATTGGCTACGCCGCTATGGTAAGCAAAGATCCAGGCGGTAAAGACGGGATCAAGAACGAACGTGGCATCGCCGCTTGGGAACATCGGCATGTCGCGCGTCTTGATCAGACCGCGATTGACGAACTCCGGATCGGGAATGCGCTGAATGTTGAGGCGAATTCCTGCCTCGGCCAGTTGGCTTCTCAGCTGAATGCTGACTGGCTCCATCCACCAGTACGTGCCGGCGTAAAGATAGGGCAGATCGATTCCGTTGGGGTAGCCCGCCTCGGAAAGCAGTGCTTTTGCCTTGGCAACGTCACGCCCCGGACGTTTGAACGCAGCGACATG
>JAGWXN010000305.1 GCA_018969885.1 Betaproteobacteria bacterium
GCTGAACTGCTGAGTTTCCTCGCCCACCCAGAGCACACTGAACTGCAACGCCGGCATGGGATGGACCACGCCTGATCCGCCCCGGTCAGCGCAGCCCGCGGTCAGCTGAGGAGGTCATCGATGACTGAGCCCAGATCGAAATCGGGGTCGTCATCAAGCGTCGCGTCGGGTGTCCCGTCAGGTGTCGCGTCGGGGCTGCTGACAATCGGCGCTTCGTGAAAGCTGACGAGACCCTGGTCGGCTGGGGGTGCAACGGACACCCCTTCGGCTGGCATCGAGGGATTCAGCGAGGCGGCAAGCGCGTGATCGATCTCTGCGAGTAGCGAGTTGATTGCGCCACTTCTCAGCACGCCAAGCGCAGCTTCCGCTGCAATCACGCCCATAAAAACGCCCAGCGCCACCTTGAGCGTGGTATCGCTCGCGGCCAGCGCCCTCAGACGTGCGAGCCAGTTGTCGGGACTGCGTCGCAGTTCGCCAAGCGCTCGCACCGCCGTGCCGCTACCGCTATGCTCGATGAAGCGTTCAGCCGCGGCCTGGCGCTGTGCGATTTCAACGGTTGACAGCGTCCGACCGTCAACCGTGAGCGTGCCCGAACTCACTCTGGAACGATGCCGGCTCGGCGCACAGCATCCCCCCATTTGATGGTCTCAGCTCGAATGAAAGCGCCAAACTGCTCGGGGCTGCTTCCCACCGGTTCGGCGCCCGCGCGGGCCAGCGTGTCGCGCACCTCGGCGATTTGCAGGATTCGCGTGACTTCGGCGTGAAGGCGCGTGATTGCTCCGGGCGAGGTGGCCACGGGGGCAACGATGCCAGTCCACCCGGTGACCTCGACATTGCGCAGGCCCTGCTCAACTGCAGTGGGAACTTCTGGCGCGGCCGATGCGCGTGCAGGCTGCGCGACCGCAAGCGCCCGGAGCTTGCCAGCCCGGACCTGTGCGAGCAGGGCAGGCATGGTTCCAAAAATAAAATCAACCTGCCCGCCCACCAGATCGGTGATCGCCGGGGCCTCGCCCTTGTAAGGCACGTGAAGCATTTTCACGCCCGCCGCGCCAGCGAGGAGTTCGGCCGCGAGATGGCTCTGGTTGCCGATGCCCGCCGAGGCATAACGGACTGCATCCGGGCGAGCGCGAGCGGCTGCAATGAGATCCTCGGTGCTTCGGAACGGGCTTGCCACATTGACCGCGAGCATGAAAGCGATTGAAGTGGTCTGGGTCACTGGCGCGAAATCTCGCTGTACGTCGTAGGGCAGCTTCCGGTAGACGTGCTGGTTGATGGCGAGCGTGCTGGGCGAGGTCATGAGGAAGGTATGGCCGTCGCTTGCGCGTGCGCCGGCTTCGCCCGCGATCAGTCCGTTGGCGCCGGGGCGGTTATCGACCAGAACATTGACGCCCAAGGGCTCCGCCAGGCGTTGAGCGAGCAGTCGGGCAGCGATATCGATGCTGCCGCCGGCAGATTGGGAAACGATCAAGCGGATGGGTTGCGAGGGCCAATTTGCGGGTTGCGCGTGCCCCGTGGGGCTGACCCCGATCGCTGCGAAAACCCCAGCAGCGAGCAGATGACGGCGTGTGCGAAGGCGGGGTGAAGCGGGCGGTGAGCGCATGAGGTACTCCTGAATACAAACGGACGATCAGGGATCGAAGGGAACGAGATGAGCCACATTCGGGCAACGATCGATGGCGTGAAGTGCGTCGCGTAGCTGCCGTGCACGTCCATCACCCCAGATGGGTGCGGTCAGCTGCTCGAACTTGCGATCAAGATCAACGGGGTCGACCGGGCGACTGGGTTCACCCGAGGTGATGTGGCACTCGCCGCGCGCCTCGCGGCCGTCGCGAAGCCGCATCTGCAGGCTTACGCGCTGCAGTCCCGGATAAACAGCGGTGTACGCGGGTTCTTCGGTGACATGAATTCGGGCGCAGAGCCCGCGAATGCTCGGATCGGCGACCGCTTCGTTATCAAACGCTGCGAGCCCCGAGCGGCCGCCGGCGGCGAGTGTCGCGATGGCGAAGGGCACTGAAAAGCGCGTGCCGAACCAATCAGACGGGTGCTGCTTGGCTAGAAATGCTGCGAGCCGGTAGGCCTGGATATCGATTCTCTCGATGTCGTCGGGCGAGGGAGGACGAGGCAGCTTGCCCGCGGCGTCATGCCAGGCGTCGATCGCTGAGTGCACGTAACGCGCGGTGGGATACAGCTTCAGATAGCCATCGGGCAGCATCCACTGGTCACCCAATCCAGCAACGGCTGCATCGCGGTCGAAACCGTCGCCCAACACCAGACTGAAAGTGGTGTTCACGCCATCGGAGGGGCCCGTGACGCCGGCCGAAGCAAGGCGCAGGGCCATCTGACCCATCAGGCTGCTATGGCCTGCATACCAGTTTCGTACAGTTGCGCCGTCGAGCATGGTGTGGCGGTTGGTCGCCATGCAGGTGGATGCGGCGAGGCTCGCCAGCCCGCGCATGCGTGCCACCGGATAGCCGGAGAGCCGCGCCGCGACCAGTGCCGAGCCCACGACACCAAACGTGCCGTGGGGGTTCACGATAAGTTTGACCTTCGTGGCCATACCGATCCGAGCCACCACTTCATAGGCGAGGGCGAAGGCAGCGAGCACCTCTCGGCCAGGCAACCCCCGCTCCTGGCCGATCGCGAGCGCCGTGGGCAGCACCTGAATGCCGGGATGCCCGTTGGCGAGCGTGTTGCCTTCGTCAAAATCATGCCAGGCACCAGCCACCCCGTTGAGGAGCGCTGCATCCTGCGGATTGGAGCGCTGGCCGCGCCCGATCACCCAGGCTTGCCCCGATGAGCCGGATGCGAGTTGTGCGTTCGAGAAAGCGACAAGCTCGGGCGTGCGCATGCCTGCGGCAATGACGCCCAGGGTGTCAACCAGGATCAGGCGGGCGCGTTCAAGAACCCGCGCAGGAATGTCCTCAGCGCGGGTGCTGCCAACAAAGCGGGCAAGCCGCTCGAGGTAGTCAGGTGGCGTCGGTGTGACGGCGGCGGTCATGTTGCCGATCAATTGGGTTGAATACCCGCGGCGCGAACCAGTCGGCCTAATCGAGCGACCTCATCGCGAATTCGCTGCCCGAACGCTTCGGGGCCGTCGCCGACCAGTTCGAAGCCGAGAGTGCTCAACTTTTCTCGAACCGCCGGGTCGTTCATGGCGCGGAAAATCTCTTCGTGAAGCCGGCGCACGATGGCGGGCGGTGTGGCGGATGGCACCACAATTCCGTTCCACGCGACATAGCTGTAGCCCGGAAGGCCGCTTTCGGCGACGGTGGGCCATTGCGGCGCGGCTGGCGAGCGCTTGGACGAGCTGACGCCCAGAAGCTTGAGCTTGCCCTCACGAACAAAGCCGATCACATTGGACATGCCCGAAAACATGACCGGTATGGTGCCGCCCACCACATCAGCCAGTGCCTGACCCATTGCCTTGTGTGGCACGTGGTTCATTCGTACGCCGCCGAGATCGATTAAGAACTCCATGGCCAGATGCTGAGCCGAGCCGACGCCGGTTGAGGTGAAATCGATTGCACCAGGGCGAGCCCGCGCTTGCGCCAGAAGTTCGGCGACATTACCCGCGGGGAAAGCGGGGTGCGCAACCAGGGCAAGTGGGACGGTTGAGGTAAGCGTCACCGCAGCAAAGTCGCGCAGCGTGTCATAGGGAATCTTGGCGTAGAGAACGGGGTTGGCGGCCAGGATGCCGTCATTGGGCATGAAAAGCGTGTAGCCGTCCGCTGGCGATTTCGCGACCATCTCGGCGGCGATAATGCCGTTGGCGCCGGTGCGGTTGTCAATGACAACGGATTGACCAAGCTGCGTAGCGACCTGGGCCGCAATGGTGCGCCCAATGGTGTCGACTGCACTTCCCGCGCCGAAGGGAATGACCAGACGAAGCGGGCGCTCAGGGAAGGTTTGCGCCGCTGCGGCGAGCGACCCGGTGACAATCAGACAGCCGGTGATGGCGCGAATGATAAGGGCGCGTAGCGGTTGGAAACCGAAGCGGTTCGGTGATGACATAACAAATCCTGGTCTGACTTGCGCGGAGAAACCTGGGTGGGTGAACTCGCGGAGGCAATCGCAGTCTATTCGCTGGGCCGCCCCCCAAAAGATCGCATAGTAT
>JAGWXN010000306.1 GCA_018969885.1 Betaproteobacteria bacterium
CGGCGCCATCTCCCGGATCAGCGAGCGCACTTCGTGCTTCTGGTTGGGATCCAGACCATCAGTCGGTTCATCTAAAATCAGGACTTCCGGGTCGTGCAGGATGGCCTGAGCAAGACCCACCCGGCGCTTGAAACCCTTGGAGAGGGTTTCGATGGTCTGATTCAAGACACCGCCCAAATTGATTTTTTGCACCACCTCTGCGATGCGGGCGGTTTTAGCGGCTCCCCTGAGGCCCCGGATGTCGGCGATGAAATCCAGGAACTGGGCGGGGGTCATTTCGCCATACGCCGGCGCACCCTCGGGCAGATAGCCAATTTTTTCTTTCGCGGCCAGCGGTTCGGCGCCTACGTCATGCCCGCAGACCGTAACCGAGCCGCTGCTCGGACTGATGAAGCCGGTGACCATCTTCATGGTGGTCGACTTGCCGGCACCGTTCGGGCCCAGAAACCCCAGCACTTCGCCGCGTCTAATATTTAAGGAGACGCCGTTCACGGCGTGAAGCGAACCGAAGCTTTTGTGCAGGTCCCTGACTTCGATCAGGTTTTCCATAGCGCAGCATTCCTGAAACACGATTTGAAACGCGCCCCGCCAGGCTTGCTGCCTGGAGCGGGTGACGCATGGGGGGAGACCGAAAGCCGGTTGGCAGCGGCCAGCGAAGGCGCGCCACTGTTCCACAGGCCCCGAAACCCGTCAATGTCGGCACAGACCTGAGCGCACAGTGAAAGTTTCTCCGTCTTGCCCGGCACCTGCTTGGGCGACTGGCGGAAATCGGATTATCCTGCGCCCCCGTCCGGAATACGCCGCGCCGAGAGAACACCATGCAATTTGCCGAGGATTACGACGTCATCGTAGTGGGCGGTGGCCACGCGGGCACCGAGGCCGCACTGGCCAGCGCGCGCATGGGCGCACGCACGCTGCTCCTCACGCAGAGCATCGAGACGCTGGGGGCGATGTCCTGTAACCCGGCCATTGGCGGGATCGGCAAGGGTCATCTGGTCCGGGAAATCGATGCCCTGGGCGGCATCATGGCCCGCGCCGCCGACCACTGCGGCATTCACTTCCGGCGACTGAACGCGAGCAAAGGGCCGGCCGTGCGTGCCACCCGGGCACAAATCGATCGCAGCCTCTACCGGGCGTTTATCCGGCAGGCACTCGAGCAACAGCCCGGCCTCGACCTGTTCCAGCAGGGGGTGGACGAGCTCATCCTCGAGAACGGGCGGGTGGCGGGGGTAGTGAGCCAACTTGGTCTGCGCTTCAGCGCGCGGACGGTCATTCTGACCGTCGGGACTTTTCTCGCCGGGCTGGTCCACGTCGGGGAAGCCCAGTATCAAGCCGGGCGGGCGGGGGATCCGCCGGCCAACAAGCTTTCCCAGAGCCTGCGTGAGCTCAACCTGCCTGTCGGGCGGCTTAAAACCGGTACTCCGCCCCGAATTGATGGCCGCACGATCGACTACTCCCGGCTCGAGCGCCAGCCTGGGGACGACCCGGTGCCGGTGTTTTCATTTCTGGGCAACGCGGGACAGCACCCACCCCAGACGGTGTGCCACATCACCCATACCGGCGAGCGCACGCATCAGATCATTCGCGAGGCGATTCATCGCTCGCCTATGTACAACGGCCAGATTGAGAGCACCGGTCCGCGCTACTGCCCCTCGATTGAGGACAAGGTCATGCGCTTCGCGGATCGTAACGCGCATCAAATCTTCATTGAGCCTGAGGGGCTGAATACCCCGGAAATCTATCCCAACGGCATCTCCACCAGCCTGCCGTTCGACGTGCAGTACGCCGTAGTGCGGTCGATTGCCGGGTTCGAGAACGCGCGCATCACCCGCCCCGGCTATGCAATCGAATACGACTATTTCGATCCCCGGGGCGTAGAGCCGTGGCTGGAGGCGAAAACGCTCCCGAACCTGTTTCTCGCCGGGCAAATCAACGGCACGACCGGCTACGAGGAAGCGGCGGCGCAAGGCCTGATTGCGGGCATCAACGCCGCCTTGCGCGTTGCAGGGAAGGCGGCGTGGTATCCCCGTCGCGACGAGGCTTATCTCGGCGTGCTGGCTGACGATCTGGTGACGCGCGGGACCACCGAACCGTATCGCATGTTCACCAGTCGCGCCGAGTATCGCCTGATGCTGCGCGAAGACAACGCAGATTTGCGCCTGACGCCCATCGGGCGCGCGCTCGGGTTGGTGGACGATGAGCGCTGGCAGGTATTCGAACGCAAGCAGCTCGCTTTCGAACAGGAGCGCGCGCGGTTAGCGAGCCACTGGCTGTCGCCGGATCGGCTGGACGCTACCGTCGCCACTGCGGTTCTAGGGCAGCCCTTGCGCAAGGATCAGACGCTCGCGGATCTCTTGCGTCGCCCCGAACTCGATTATCACACGCTGATGCAACTGCCCGGCGCGGGCCCCGGGGTGGTCGATCGGGAAGTCATTGAACAACTCGAAATCGACGCCCGCTACAGCGGCTATCTGGCCAGAGCGCAGGATGAAATCGAGCGTAACCGGCGCCATGCCGAGGCTGAACTGCCTGACGACTTCGACTACCGCAGCGTGCGCGGATTGTCGAACGAAGTCGTTGCCAAGCTCAGTACCTACCGTCCCCGTACCTTGGGTCAGGCCTCGCGGATTTCCGGGGTAACGCCGGCAGCGGTCTCGCTACTGCTCGTCTACCTCAAGCGTCATACCGCGGCCCAGGCGCGGGGCTGAGCGCGCCTTGGACGCGGGTGCCGCGAGTAGCGCGCGCGCAGCGCTGGAGGATGCCGCGCGGGCGCTGGCGATACCGCTGACTGACACCCAGTTCGCAAAACTCACGGCCTACGCCGAACTCGTCCTGCGCTGGAACAAGTTCGCAAACCTGACCGGCGCTCGCGACGCGGCGAGTTTTGCCCGGAAATTCATTGCCGACGCGCTGGCCGTCGAAGCCTTCGTACGCGGCGAACGCATCGCCGATCTGGGCAGTGGAGCCGGATTGCCCGGTGTGGTGCTCGCCATTCTCGCCCCCACCCGGCAGGTCGTGCTGGTGGAGGCCCGCGCGCGGCGGGCGCGCTTTCTGGCGCAGGTCCGCATCGAACTCGGACTCGACAACGTAGAGGTGGCGGGAACCCGCATCGAGCAGTGGGCGCCGGCGCTGCTGCCGGACACCATCGTGTGTCAGGCCGTCGGTAGCCTCGGTCTTATTCTTTCCCTGACCGCCCATCTACATACACCCACGACGCGCGTGCTGGCGCTAAAGGGGCAGGCGCCGACCGTTGAACTCGCCGAACTCGGCAGCAGGGCGGCGGCCTGTACGGTGCACGAAATTATGGTGCCGGGGTGGCAGGCGCGGCATGTCGTGGCCATCGACTGCGGACACCTGTAACCCGCTGTCTGATTTGCGGGGCCCGCAAGGCTTTGTGCAATAATCGGGCGCCCACCCAGACCGGCTCGCCGGCCTCACGCGGGGTCTCCCCATCATCGGCAAATCCCATGGCGACAGTATTCGCAATCGCTAACCAGAAAGGTGGCGTCGGCAAGACCACCACGAGTGTGAATCTCGCCGCGTCGCTGGCGGCTACCCGACGCAAGGTCCTCTTGCTCGATCTGGATCCGCAGGGCAACGCGACCATGGGCAGCGGCGTCGACAAGCGAGCCGTGCAGCGCTCGAGTTACGACGTCCTCATGGCGCAGGCGACGCTGGCCGAAGCGCTGGTCCGACCGGATGAGGCTGACTTTGACCTCTTGCCCGCCAACGCAGACCTGACGGGTGCCGAGGTGGGCTTGCTGGAGGAACTGGGGCGCGAACTGCGCTTGAAGAACGCGCTCGCCGAAGTGCGTGCGGACTACGACTTCATCATCATTGATTGCCCGCCAGCGCTCAGCATGCTGACCGTCAACGCGTTGGTTGCGGCCGACGCCGTAATCGTGCCGACGCAGTGCGAGTATTACGCGCTGGAAGGGATTTCGGCCCTGCTGCAAACGATCGAGAAGATCCGCAAATTCCTCAATCCCGGGCTGCATGTCGACGGCTTTCTGCGCACGATGTATGACCCTCGTAACAACCTCGCCAATCAGGTTTCGCAGCAACTGCTGGAGCACTTCGGCGATCGGGTCTACCGCACCGTCATCCCGCGCAA
>JAGWXN010000307.1 GCA_018969885.1 Betaproteobacteria bacterium
AGCCGGCATCACCAAAGCCGCCCGGAATGGCAAGGGCGTCAAAATCGTCGGGGCGGATGTCGCCCAGCAACGCTTCAGGGATCACATCGAACCCGAAGGTCGACCGTACGGGGCTGCGCAACCCGACCGAGAGCTGGTCAAACCGCACATCGCCGTAGATCGAAGCCCAGCCGAAAACCTCGGTGAAACAGCCCGCCTCCATCACCTCAAAGCCATTGGACAGCAGGATCAGGACCCGCCTTTGCATCAGCACCCCCATTGACGGCAGCTTAGGGCAAAATCGCGATGGCAGAACAGCCTGCTTAGTCGGTTCGCTGCCAGAACAGCCATCACGCCAACATGCTGCCGCGCAAACATGGTCGCCAGGCACGGCTTTGGAGCGGCAATTGTTCCGATATTCGGCACAGAGTGTTTCCTCTTTGCACGATTGTTGCTTCAGAACCGCAACACTAATTCCTGACTATCAACTGAACGAGCGAGATTGTCATGCCACAGACCAGGTCCATCAAAGCCGACGTCGTCATTATTGGGGCGGGCAGCGCCGGCATGTCCGCCTACAAATCGGCACGCCAGTTCACAGACTCGATCCTGGTCATCGAGGAGGGGCATTACGGGACGACCTGCGCCCGGGTTGGCTGCATGCCGTCGAAATTGCTGATCGCCGCGGCCGAAGCGGCCCATCACGTCCAGCTCGCGGGTCGGTTCGGCATCAAGGTCTCGCAGCCAGAAATCGACGGCAAGGCCGTGATGGCCCGGCTTCGCGCCGAACGCGACCGGTTCGTCGGCTTCGTTGTCGAGGACGTCGAAGGTTGGCCAGATGCGCATAAGATCCGGGGTTCGGCCCGCTTCGTTGCCCCTGGCCGCCTGATGCTGGGCGATGGAACAGAGATTGAAGCCGGGCGCGTGGTGATTGCGACCGGTTCGCGACCGGTCTGGCCTTCGACGTGGAATGCGCTGGGGGACCGGCTGATCATCAACGACGATGTGTTTGATTGGGATGACCTGCCATCCTCCGTCGCGGTCTTTGGTAACGGCGTCATCGGCCTGGAACTTGCCCAAGCGCTGAACCGATTGGGCGTGCGGGTCAAACTGTACGGACGCAGCGGGCGCGTTGGCCCGCTGACGGACCCGGTTGTCGCCGAAACGGCCCTGACTGCCTATGCCGCCGAATATCGCTTCTCGTCCTCCGCGCAGGTTGTTGCTGTCGAGCGTCAGGGAAGCCAGGTGGTGGTGACCGAACGGCTCGATGGTCAAAACGTGGACGAACGCTTCGATTATCTGATCGCTGCCACAGGCCGCCAGCCCAACCTCGACAGGCTCAGTCTTGAACATGCGGGCATTGCTCTTGATGGGCGCGGCACCCCGGTAGGGTGGAATCGCCACACCGCCCGGATCGGCGAGAGCAGCATCTTCCTGGCCGGCGATGCCGCGCCGGATGCGGCGCTGCTGCATGAAGCATCGGATGCCGGGCGGATCGCCGGAGAGAATGCCGCACGCTTTCCAGACGTGGCGCCACGCCATCGTCGCACACCGATCAGCGTTGTCTTTTCCGACCCGCAGATCGCCATGGTCGGGCAAAGCCACGCCCAGCTGACCAATGCCAAGGCGAGATTCATCACGGGTATGGTCGATTTCACCGGGCAAGGACGCGCCCGGGTTGCAGGGCGCAACATCGGGAAGCTCGCAATCTATGCTCACCCCGAAACCGGGAAGTTCATCGGGGCGGAGATGGTCGGCCCTGCCGCCGAACATATTGCGCACTTGCTTGCCTGGGCTATCGAAGCAGATCGTTCCGTCCAGCAAATGCTCGACAGCCCGTTCTACCACCCGGTCATCGAGGAAGGGGTTCGCACCGCGCTGCGTGCCGCGCGCGATGCGATGCACGAAAAGTCTTCGGCCCATCGCCCTTGTCTTGACTGCCGAGCAGCGGCCTGATCGGCTACGATATTGAGCGCAATTGCCTGCTCCCGAAGAGGCACTCGTTGGTGCAGAACCCGAGCCATGGACGTCTTCGGATCGCAAGCAGACGAAGCCCATTCGATTTGGGGAATGGCGGCTATCCAAAGTCGGTTACCCGGAACCCGCCTGTCGGCAGACGGTCCGAAAACAGCCAAGTCAACGCCCCCCAGCGCAGTGCGCGATGGCACGGAAGTGCCTTACCATCCAAGAAGGAAAGGGAGGGGGTCGCAATAACGGTCGAATTCGCAACAAGCGCCTTTCGACCCCCCTCGACCCCCTCCCTTCCCAAGAATGACGGCAATCACGTGATATTGGCTCAATGACCTCTAATCGTTACATTTTTGGCGGACGCATTCGGAGTGACGACCAAATCCGTCGCGCGGTCGCACAAGCGCGCGGTAAGGCATCAGCGGCAGGCCGGAAGCGCGCCGAGCTGGACGAGCAGATTGAAACCGGCAAGTTACGTCGGCGGTCCAGACGCAACGCCTCTCGGGCCGAAACGGACGCCAGAGCTGCAGAAGCCAATGCAAAGGCCGTTGCGGCCGGCATTCGGAGGTCACTGGCTGCACAGCGGCGGGCCGAGATCGGCGAAGGGACTAGTGTCCGCATAAGCCGGATCGGGACCGAGAGGCCCATGCCGGGTTTCGACCATCACACGCCGGTTTCGCTGCCTGCCGGTTCCGATTTCGCGGGCTGGGCCAAACCGTCGGTGGACCTCGATGGCAAGGCCAACCTCGTCATGAAGTTGTGGGCCCACGGCAGCAATGCATCCGGAAACGCCTTCGCATCGAAATGTCGCTATGTGATCGACCCGGATGCGCTGGCCGGCGAGCCAGAAGAGGTGATCTTCTCAAACATGGTTGGGCCCGACGGCCCTCAGCCCGGCAGCCCGGATTTTGCTGGCGCCGTCGTCGCGTGTGCACGTGCGATGGAAGAGTTCGAGACGACGGTCGGCCGCACGGTGGCCGGCGAGCCCAGGGTCCAGGTGTTCAAGCATGTCGCAGTCGCGATGCCCGCCGGCCTGAGCCGTGCAGGCCGGGCGGCGGTTGCTCTCGAACTCATGTCGCGTCTTGAGAAAGCGAAACTGCCCTACCTCGCCGCTATCCAGCGCCCCAGCGGTGAGCGCGGCGCCAAGGATGACCGCAACTTTCACCTGCAGCTGGTGGTGAGCTGCCGCCCGCTGCTGCACGCGTCTGCCAGCAGCTGGGAATTCGGCCTTCTCAAGGATCTGCAAACACTCGGCCCCGACGGGTTGAGGCAATGGCGCCACGAAATTGTCGATGCCTTCAACGCGACCCTCGCCAAGGAGGGCCTTGACCCTTGCTTCACGGCCTCGACGCGAACCGAGCGCGGCTTGCCGTCGAGACATCAAGCTGCTGCGCCGGCCGACGAGGCCGACCGTGGCAAGGCCGCCGCTGCGGCGCTCGAATTGATCCCGCGGATTGCAGCCAGCCTCCGGGGTTTGGAGATTGCAATCGTGCAAGTCCGGCGCCTCGCGATGACCGGCGTGGCGGATCGCCTTCGGGCATCTGCTGCGCGCATGACGGTCAGACTCCTGGCCGGGCAGTCGGTCAACGCGTGGCGATCAGCACAGGTTCGCGACCTTCATGCTGCCGATCGGCTGCGGGTCGCCTCAGGGAACGCTGGCCGCGCCAGCCTTGCTCGGCTCCAAAGCCTCGGTGCCATGCGTTCCTCCATGCAAGGCCTCCATGCCGATGACCGGCTGTCGACAGCCAGGGCACGTTTCGTCGAAGCGCAGGCAAGAGCATCATCTCAGTCCAGGGCCGCCCAGGCTCAGCTTCTTGGGGCGGCCGATCTTCAACGGGCGCTCAAAGGGCTCGATGCATTGCGCACTCTTCGTCTGACTGTCCAGATGGACACCCAGCGACTGTACCGCAGGCTCACCCACTTGGCAGATCTCCGATCGGCACTTGTCGATCAGCGGATTGAGCCGCGCCTCGGACGTCAGCGCGTACGGCTGAACATGGCCCAACAGGACGCCAATGTGCGCCGATTGGATATTGGCATCCGTCTTCGCCACCTGTTCGCTCGCAGCCAACAACTGCTTGAACTTGCGGCCCAGGACCGCCTTGTCAGTACGGCTCGTCGTCACATTGGGGATGGTCGAATCCGGTTGGCTGATGCGCT
>JAGWXN010000308.1 GCA_018969885.1 Betaproteobacteria bacterium
AGTGCGTTAAGCGCTTTGGGGCGGTTGAGCGTGATGACGCCTACGCGGTCTCGCGCTTCAACCAGAATGGTTTCGTAACTCATGGGGGGCTCCTTTAGGGCTGACGAGAAAGGTTGTCGGCGATTGTGCCAGTAGCGGGCGCCGCGCATGGCAGCAAAGGATCGATTCTTTGTGCGCGTCGGTAGTATCCTCTGACGCTCTGCGGCAGCCGACCGCGCGCATCTAACGACCGGAGCCCTTATGTCTGATTCCACCGTTATTCTGTCCGTCCAGGCGGGGGTTGCCCGCATCGCCCTGAACAGACCCGACAAGCTGAACAGCTTTACCCGCACGATGCATCAGGAACTGCGCGAAGCGGTGAGCACCGTGGCGAGCGATCCGAACGTTCGGGCAGTGATTCTGACGGGGAACGGCCGAGCCTTTTGTGCTGGCCAGGATCTCGCCGATCTCTCCTTCGAGCCCGGCAACATGACTGATCTCGGCGCACTGGTCGACGAGCTGTTTAACCCGCTCGTTCGAAGCATTCAGGCCATGGGAAAGCCGGTCATCGCTCGCGTGCAGGGCATTGCCGCGGGTGCCGGTGCCAATCTCGCGTTGGGATGCGATCTGGTCATTGCGTCGCGCTCGGCAAGCTTTCTTCAGGCGTTCGTGAACATCGGACTGTTACCTGACTCAGGCGGCACGCATCTGCTCCCCCATCGCGTCGGCGTCGCGCGAGCCATGGGCCTTGCGATGCTCGGCGAAAAGCTGCCGGCTGAAAAGGCCGAGGCATGGGGGCTTATCTGGAAGTGCGTGGATGACGCAGAGCTCGATACGGAAGTCGATCGCGTTGCGACCAAGCTTGCGGCAATGCCCACCCTGGCCCTTGCGGCCACCAAACAGGCAATCCGAGCATCGCTCACCCAGACCATGGACGCATCACTGGATCTGGAACGCGACCTCCAGGCGGAGTTGTCAGCCAGTCATGATTATCTCGAGGGCGTACAGGCGTTCCTGCAGAAGCGGCCCGCACGCTTCGAGGGTCGTTGAGGTTCGTTCATCATGACCGCTTCAACGCTCAGCCCGCTAGAACTCGCGCAGGAATCGGCCCGCATCATGTGGGCCGAGGATACCGCCACTCGCCACGTTGGCATGGAGCTCATCGACGTCGCGCCGGGCCGGGCAAGGCTCAGCCTCACAGTGCGCGATGAATTTACCAATGGGCACGGCATGTGTCACGGGGGCTACATCTTCATGCTGGCCGATTCAGCGTTTGCGTTTGCCTGCAACAGCCACAACCAGCGCGCTGTTGCGGCAAGCGCCGCAATCGACTTTGTTGCAGCGGCCCAGCGCGGCGATGTCCTCACCGCCGATTGCGCCGAGCAGAGTCGCGGCGGACGAAGCGGCCTCTACGACACGCGGGTCACCGACCAGAACGGCCGCCTGATTGCGCTGTTTCGCGGCCGCTCGGCAACCATCCGCGGTCGCTTCATCGAGGAGACCCCAACATGACGGCCACCGTTCCATCACAGCGCTCGGCGGGGGGGCTACCGCTTGAACCGATCGAATATGCAAGCACCGACGCGCTACGTGCGCTGCAGCTTGATCGGCTCCGGGCGCAGCTCACACTGGCCTGGGAGAAGGTTCCCCACTACCGGGCAAAATTTGAGGCTGCGGGTGTACATCCGGGTGACCTGCGCACGCTCGAAGATCTGTCCCGCTTTCCGTTCACCACCAAAGAAGACCTGCGCAGCAACTATCCGTTCGGCATGTTCGCGGTACCACGTGAGCAGGTGGTTCGTATCCATGCCTCGAGCGGCACAACCGGCAAACCCACCGTGGTGGGCTACACCGCCGCCGACGTCGATACCTGGGCCCGCCTGGTTGCGCGCTCGATTCGCGCCAGTGGCGCGCGGGCCGGCGACATTGTTCACGTGAGCTATGGCTACGGGCTCTTTACCGGCGGGCTCGGTGCCCACTACGGGGCAGAGAAACTCGGGCTCACGGTAGTGCCCTTCGGCGGCGGTCAGACTGAGCGCCAGGTCCAGCTCATCCGCGATTTTGGCGCCTCGATCATCATGGTCACGCCCAGTTACATGCTCGCGATCGCCGACGAATTTGAGCGACAGGGGTTCGATCCCGCGAGCAGCACTCTGCGAATTGGCATCTTTGGGGCTGAACCCTGGACCAATGAAATGCGTACGGAGATTGAGCGCCGAATGGGTATTGATGCGGTCGACATCTATGGCCTATCCGAAGTGATGGGCCCGGGCGTCGCGAACGAGTGCATCGAGACCAAAGATGGTCCGACCATCTGGGAGGATCATTTCTTTCCGGAAATCATCAACCCCGATACCGGCGCGCCAGTACCGGATGGCGAGTTCGGCGAGCTGGTGTTTACCTCGCTCACCAAAGAGGCGCTGCCCATCATTCGCTATCGGACCCGCGACCTCACGCGGCTCTTGCCCGGCACAGCGCGCACCATGCGGCGGATGCAGAAGATTACTGGCCGCTCGGATGACATGATGATCGTGCGCGGCGTGAATGTGTTCCCATCGCAGATCGAAGAACTCATTCTGCAGCGCCCCGAACTCGCCCCGCACTATGTCTGCGAACTTGGAAAAGATGGCCCGCTCGATACGCTCACGGTTCGGGTTGAATCGAAGCCCGGGCTCGCGCATGACGGGGCTGCGGCATCGCAATCGGCCCGCGCCCTGCAGCATGCCATCAAGACCTTTATCGGCGTGAGCGCCGACATTCGGGTCGAGCCCACGAGCGCAATCGAGCGCTCGGTCGGTAAGGCCAGACGCGTAATTGACAAGCGCCCCAAGCCTGGAGCCATTTCATGAGCTTTCGTGCCCTCTTTCTTGAGAAGAATGAGTCCGGCTTTCACGCGGGCCTGCGAGAACTGGCCGATGCCGATCTCGCGACCCATGCGGCAGACGGAAACGTCACTGTCCGCGTCGCTTGGTCTACCGTCAATTACAAAGACGGCCTCGCACTCACCAACCGGTCACCGGTCGTGCGCAAATGGCCGATGGTGCCCGGCATTGATGGCGCCGGTGTGGTCGAGACGAGCGACGATCCGCGATTCACTCCCGGCGACACCGTGATCCTGAACGGCTGGGGGGTGGGCGAAACCCATTGGGGTTGCCTGGCCGGTAAAGCGCGGCTCAAAGGCGACTGGCTGATCGCCCTGCCCGCCGGGCTCGACGCTCACGACGCCATGGCGATCGGCACCGCCGGATATACCGCCATGCTTGCCGCGCTCGCGCTCGAGCAGGGCGGCGTTCGGCCCGGCGAAGGGGAAGTTCTAGTCACCGGCGCGGCGGGTGGCGTGGGTAGCGTCGCCATTGCAATCCTCGCGGGATGGGGGCACCGGGTCGTTGCATCCACCGGGCGAGTGGACGAGGCCGACTATCTCACGGCACTGGGCGCAGCCGAGGTGATCGACCGCGCCGCTTTGTCAGCACCGGGGAAACCCCTTCAGAAGGAGCGCTGGGCGGGCGTGATCGACGCCGTGGGGTCACACACACTTGCGAATGCCTGCGCCCAAACGAGGTCGCGCGGCGTGGTCGCGGCCTGCGGCCTTGCACAGGGCATGGACTTTCCCTCAACCGTTGCGCCCTTCATTCTGCGCGGCGTGACCCTGGCAGGCATCGATTCCGTGATGTGTCCGCGAGCACTGCGCGAGGCCGCATGGCAGCGCCTCGCAAGCGATCTCGAGCGCTCGCGTCTGGCAGCAATCACGCGCGACATCGGGCTCGCCGATGTCATCGACGCAGCCCCGGAGGTACTCGCTGGCCGCGTCCGCGGACGCCTGGTGGTCGATGTCAGCCGTTGACCCGCGGGCGCCCGTCGGGCTGCTGCTCGCTGGGGGTCGGGGAAGCCGTTTCGATCCGAGCGGCCACCGCGACAAGCTTCTCGCTCTCCTCGATGGCGAGCCAGTGTGCGTGCGCGCTGCCCGGACATTGAAAGCCGCCTGCCCCCACGCATTCGCCGTACTCCCCTCAAACAAGCCGGAACTGCACGATCTGATTGAGCAGACTGGGTGCGAGACGCTGGTCACGGATGCGACCCGGCTTGGCATGGGGCATTCCATCGC
>JAGWXN010000309.1 GCA_018969885.1 Betaproteobacteria bacterium
ATGAACAGGTCGAACGGCAGAAAGCCGTCGGCGGCGTGCAGCAACCCCCTGATCCGGTCGCACAGGGCCGTGCTGATCGCTAACTCAGCGGCAGAGGGATCGGGTAATCTCGACGGCACGTCCACTGAGAGATGTCCTTGGCCCAGAGCGGGCGCCGCATCGTATCCCTCACCATGAATGAAGTCATGCTCGTTACCGGCGGTGCCCAGCGACTCGGCGCCGCCATCGTCCGCTGTCTCCATGAGGCGGGCTACCGCGTGGTCGTGCACTGCCATCGCTCACGGGATGCCGCGAATGCGCTGGTAGCCGAGTTGAACGACCGGCGTGCCGACAGCGCGGTCGCGCTCAGCGCAGATCTCGGCGATCCGAGCGCCTTGCGCGAGTTGGTCGAGCACGCTGCTGCCCGCTGGGGACGGCTCGATGGACTCATCAACAACGCGGCCGTGTTTCGGCCGACCAGCCTCGCGGATGAATCGCCCGCCGACTGGTCGGCGCTCATGGATATCAATCTGCGTGCGCCGTTTCTGCTCAGTCAGGCTGCACAGCCGTGGCTCGTGGCGCAGGGCGGCGTCATCGTCAACATCACGGATATCTATGCGGAACGACCCAAGGCGAGGCACGCGGTATACAGCGCAAGCAAGGCGGGGCTCGCTGGCTTGACGCGGGCGCTGGCCCGTGATCTCGGGCCCGAGGTGCGTGTGAACGGCGTGGCGCCCGGTGCCATCCTGTGGCCAGAGATGGGAGACACGGTGGAGCAGTCCCGCCTGCTGAATCGGACGCCGCTCGGCCGCCCCGGCGACCCTGCCGACATTGCCGGAGCGGTGCTGTATTTTCTCCGCGCGCCCTATGTGACAGGACAGATCATGGCGGTGGACGGCGGGCGTAGCGTGGTTGACTGACGACGCCTCGTCTAGCGGGTTGCGGCATCAAAATCCGGAAATGGACTTCCCAGATACCAGCGGCTTTCCGCGTCGTCGTACCACCAGAATTGCTCATCGCGCAGCGAGTACACCCTGCCAGTGTCCTTGCTGTAGAAGCCGATGTGTGCAAGCACCCGCGCCTCGTCGCCCGCCTCGTTGCGGACCATGTCGCCGACATCGTAGGCGGTCACCTTCCATGCGTTGTAGCGCGCCAGTGCCGGCCGGCGGAGTTCCTCGTCCCGACCCTTCAGATATTTCGACGCCTCTTCGAAGTAGCTCCAGCGCACCAGCTTGCGATACGCCTCGGTAGTGGTTTCCAGCGCCTTGTCGCGGGCTTTCAGTGCCTTCGTCTGATTTGACGAGCAACCGTTCAGACCAAGCGCCAGCACGCTGCAGATCACCATGAAGCCGAGCAGGGCGCGCAGGCGCGCAAAGACATCAGGCATTATCGACTCCCGGGGTCGCACGCTTGGCGTCAGCATGGTTCTGTTTGTATTCGAGTAGCGGGCTGGTCACGGCCTGCATGGCCGACCACAGCTCGCCATAGGTCTTGCCGAGGACGGGATGCCTGTCTGCCGATGCGAGTTCTGCCAGCGGTCCGAGCACGAAGTTGTATTCGAGGATGTCGGCGCGCGGCAGCACCGGGCCCGGCGCGGCGCTGACCAGATCGCCATAGGTCAACAGATCGAGATCAAGCGTGCGCGGCGCAAACCGGGGGCCACCGCGCACGCGGCCCTCGGCGGTTTCGATCTCACGCAGGAAGGCCATGACGGCTGCTACCGGCTCATCGGTATCGATACCGAGCACCAGATTCAGAAAATCCTCGCCCTCGAAACCCTCCGCCGGGGTTTGATAGGTGCGCGACTCAAGCACCTGGCCGTAGCGCGCGGAGAGCGCCTTGACAGCACCCTCGATATGGCGCTCCGGCTCCACATTGCTGCCCACGCTGATGTAGGCGCGCGTCTTCACGCGGGACGGGTGCGCTCGATTTGCACCCCGACGTCGCGCACCTGACGCACCGCCGATTTCTTGTTGATGCGGATTTTCACCCACAGGATCCCGAACTCGGCGAACAGGGTGTCCGCGATGGTCTGGGCCAGACGCTCCACCAGCAGGAAACCGCCCTCCTCCGCCAGCCGCATCACGCGCTTGGTCACGGCCTTGTAGTCCACCGTGTCGTCAATCGAATCGCTACGCGCGGCGGGTCGGATATCGGTGCCCAGGTCGAGATCAATTTCCAGGGTTTGCTTGAACTGGCGCTCCCAGTCCCAGATGCCAATTACCGCATCAACGCGCAAGCCGTGAAGAAAAACAATGTCCATTGCCATGGTCTGCGCCGCCGTGATTGGCCTTTTAGAGGGCTCGCAGTATAAAGCCTAACCTGCTTAACGCCGGCTGGTGTCAGCCAGAAAGTTCGCATGATTTTCACCCTTGCCTTGGTTCTTGCCAGCTATCTGCTGGGGTCGGTGTCGGCAGCCGTCGTGGTATGCCGCGTACTTGGGAAGGAGGATCCGCGGAGTTCGGGTTCAGGTAACCCGGGGGCGACCAACGTGCTACGACTGCACGGCAAAGGCCCCGCGCTGGCGACCCTGCTGGGTGACATCGGCAAAGGGGTCGTCCCGGTCCTGTTTGCGCGCTGGCTCGAACTCGAGCCCCTGGCCGTCGGCAGCTGCGCCTGCGCGGCGTTTCTGGGGCATCTTTTTCCGGTTTTCTTCGGCTTTCGCGGCGGCAAGGGCGTGGCGACCTTTGTGGGCGTGCTGCTCGCCATGTCCCATATGCTGGGGCTCTGTTTTATTGGCGTCTGGCTGCTGGTCGCGGCGATCAGTCGCTATTCCTCGCTCGCTGCGCTCTGCGCCACCGCCGCCATGCCGGTGGTCGGGCTGCTTCTCGCTGCGCCCGCGCCGTACATTGCAGCCATGACGGTCATGGGCGGGGCAATTTTTTACCGCCATTCGGCGAACATCTCGCGGCTGCTGGCCGGCACCGAAGGCCGTATCGGCAAACGCTAGCGTTTTACGGTGGCAGCAGTTCCTCCAGAGACCAGCGGGGCCGCACGCTGAAGGCGGTGCCGCTGCTTGCCCCGGCCGCCAGTCGCAGACAGCCCGCATAGGCCACCATGGCCCCGTTGTCGGTGCAGAAAGCGAGTGCGGGATACCTGACATCAACCCCCAGTTCCTGTCCCATCACCCCAAGCCCCCGCCGCAGATCCCGATTGGCGCTTACCCCGCCGGCAACGAGCAGGGTCCGCCTGCCGGTCTGTTTCAGCGCACGGCGGCACTTGATCACGAAGGTATCGATGACCGCATCGGAGAAGGCGCGCGCGATATCTGCCGATGCCGACGGGTCCGCGGCGTGCTGGCGCGCGGTCGTTGCGGTAAAGGTCTTCAGGCCGCTGAAGCTGAAATCGAGCCCCGGCCGCGTGGTCATGGGGCGGGGGAAGTCGTAGCGGGCCGGGCCACCGCCTTCCGCCAGGGCCGCAAGTTGCGGGCCGCCGGGGTAACCCAGGCCGAGCATCTTGGCCACCTTGTCAAAGGCCTCGCCCGCGGCGTCGTCCAGGGATTCACCCAGAATGCGGTAACTGCCAACACCCGCCACCTCCACCAACTGGGTGTGACCGCCAGAGACAAGCAATGCCACGAAGGGGAATTGAGGCCCCTCGGGTTCGAGCAAGGGGGCAAGCAGGTGCCCCTCCATGTGGTGAACACCCACCGCGGGCACGCCCCAACCAAAGGCGATGGCCCGCGCGGTGCAGCCCCCAACGAGCAGGGCGCCCAAGAGGCCGGGGCCTGCGGTATAGGCCACCCCGTCGATGTTTTCCCGGGTGCTGCCCGACTGCTCGAGCACCGTTTGTATCAAAGGCAGCAGCCGGCGCACGTGATCGCGCGAGGCAAGCTCGGGCACCACGCCGCCGTAGTCCGCGTGCAGGGCCACCTGAGAGTGGAGCGCGTGCGCGAGCAAACCCCGGGTGGAGTCGTAGACCGCCACACCCGTCTCGTCGCAGGAGGTTTCAATGCCCAGTACGCGCATGGGGCGGATGATAAGCGGGCGGCAGGGATTAATCCCGCGGAAGTCGGGGTGGCATTCGGCAATTGATGCCTTTATGATTCGGCGCCCCGGATCTCCGAGAAGACCCGGGCAACACTGTCC
>JAGWXN010000310.1 GCA_018969885.1 Betaproteobacteria bacterium
GACAACAATCACATGGCGGCAGAAGCAGCAGCGAACGAATGCGCCGCCGCCATCCGCGCAAGGGGAGAGAAGAAATGAACCGCGATGACATCATCCGCATGGCGCAGGAGGCTGGTCTGCCCTACATATATCAGACAGGTGAAGTTGCAAATCTCGGTCTGGTTGAACGCTTCGCCGCCCTTGTCGCCGCTGCCGAGCGTGAGGCGTGTGCTCAAGCTGCGCGAACTGCAATGCTGGGGGCCGAGTGGCCGCTGACAGAGCGTGTCATGCGGGCCATCCGCGCAAGGGGAGAGAAATGATCAAAGGCATAAGCGGGCCGGCGTTTCCGGTGCCGGACATCGACGGTGGTGTGGTTGAATGCGGCCTGACCCTGCGCGCTCTGGATGCGATCCGCAGGATCGTGCGCGAGGAGCTTCGGGCCAACGCGGCGCTGGAGGCAGCGGCAAGGCAGGCGCTGGAGGCGTTGGAGGACGCGCAGCGCCATCACTACGCTTTGAGGCACAAGCAGACGGACGATCTAATCACCGCCCTCCGCGCCGTGTTGGCGCGGCCTTCGCCCGCCACGCTGTTCGACCCGCGTGGCTCGCTCGGGGAGCCGATTGTATGAGCGCGAAGCACACACCGGGGCCGTGGGTTCTCGAAAACCGGGGCTACAAGTTCATCGTCAGCAAACCCGGCGACGGGTACATCACGCGCGATGTGTGCCGCATGGACGCCAGCACCATGTCGGCCTTCGCGCAGGAAGCCAACGCCCGCCTGATCGCCGCCGCGCCGGAACTGCTGGAGGCGCTTCGGGTGTTCGTCAGCGCAGCGTACCCGGTAACCACTGAGATCAATCCACGCGGCCACGCATGGTCAGAGGCCTACCTAGATCAAGCTCTAGACAACGCCCGCGCCGCCATCGCCAAAGCGGAGGGCAAGCCATGAGCGCCTGCCCCGAATGCCAGGCTCTTAAGACCACCGTCTACGAAACTCGCACCGTGGCCTGCGGGTGGACGCTGCGCCGCCGCCGTTGTGGATGCGGGTTCAAATGGCGGACCTTTGAATTGGCAGACTGGGAACTTGATCTGTCAGGCAAAGACCCGTCTGAGTTGCAACAAGTCAGCAGAGTCCAACAGGAAACAGAAGATGCAGCGCCGCAGTCGATCTAAGACTCAGATGAAAGAGTGGCTCAAGACCAATGTTCGCCTGGACGGCGATTGCCGCATCTGGGCAGGCACCAAGACCTCCTCGGGCCACCCGCTGGTGTTCTGGAAGCCTCGCGGCCCGCGTCTTGCCGCACGGGCGCTGCTGCTGGAACTCATGGGCAAGCCCCTGCCCGAGCGCCCGGTGGTGTGGTCAACCTGCGGCCGACCCGACTGCATGAACCCGGCGCACCTGATCGCCGGCACCAGGCCGCAGATGATGGTTTGGCTCACCGAGCAGGGGCACTACGAAGCCGGTGCGTCCAAGCGCATTGCCATTGCTCGGGGTCGCTCTCAGAACGCCCGCATGGGGATGCGCCACGCCAGAGCGATTGCCCGCGCTATGGCAGAAGGCTCAACACACGCACAGATTGCGGCGCAGTACGAAGTGAGCCAGAGCGCAGTAGGCCACGCTCTGAAGCGGTGGCGGGAAGTGGGGGTGATATGAACGCCTTCTCCCAAATGGCCGACTTCTGCTCCTCCAGAGCCGGCGTTGAACGCACCAGCGACGATCTGATCTTTGAGGTGGTGATCACCCATGTGTACGCCCCGACTGGCAAAGTCGGGGAGATGGTGCGCCTGCTGCGCGACAACCCGCATCGTTCGTTCACCAGCGCCGAGCTTGGGGAACGGGCAGGGGTCATGCCAAAGCAGGTCTCCCGTTGCCTTCAGATCGCCCGTGAGTACGGCCTGGTGGAGTACCGGGAGGGAATGCCGGGTCTGTGGCAGTGGGCGTAAAAAATCCCCGCCGGAAGTACACACGGCGGGGGAAGCACTACGGAGGGAGACAGCAGAGAGGAGACAGCGGCTTAAGAATACGGCCGAGTCCCCGCGCTGTCAATCACCAGGGCCATGCGGCGGAACGCTGGCGCGAACGAGATATGCACCCAGCGGCCGAACTCAAGGATGCACTGATCGTACTGCACCGCTGACTTCACTAGCGCCGCCACGATCTCCGCAGGCGACCCGAACTGCGGGCAGATGAAGTCCGCCGCCTCGCCCTTCATGTGCTGCGAAGAAGGCTGACCACCGACAAGGCGGTTCACCGCAGGCGAACGATAGCCCGATGTCACGACGATCGGCTTGCCCAGCACCGCCCGCACCGCCTCCAGTCCCTGCGCCGTCCTGGTGAGCGCCGGCAGGATGTCATCCGGCGGCATATTGGACAGGCCGCGACGGGCGGCAACCTCGCTGACGGTGAGCTCGGCTAGGGTGAAGTGGGGGGAGAGGTTCACTTCCTGTCCACTCCGTTGAGCTTCTCCACCGTCCTCAGGCCACCCAGCCCGAGCATCCCCATCAGGATCGGCAGCATCTCGGTCAGGTCTGCCGGGGCAAGCTGAAGCGTCACGCCGGCCACCAGCAGGCCCGCCTTTGCGGCCGGCAGGATGATCCAGTTCCAGGCGCAGGCACCGCCGCACACCCAGCCGATCGCCGGCCTCCATCCGCTCACGAACACGCTGGCGTTGCCGGCCTCGACCTTATTGATGTCGGTCTGCGCGGTGATGATCGCAAGCTCGCCCGACTGCTGGAGCCGCAGCAATTCCAACTTGGCAGCATCCCGCTGTGCTGGGTCAGGCCAGAGCCTGTCGATGAGCCTGCCGCCAATGTCCAGCGCGGCGGTGATCGGGTCTGCTGCCATCAGTGGTCTCCTTTGACGAATCGCCACGCGAGCCAGCCGAGCACCAGGCCGACCGCGATCTGTGCGGTATCTCGCATCCAGTCCATGACACCGGTTGCTGACATCTTGGCAACCAGCGCGATGAGGTCGAATAGCTCTTTCATGGCAGTTTGCTCGCGTCTATGTCGAAGTAGACCGCCTGCGTGGCCCACAGGGGATGGCAGCGGTGCGTGGAGATGACCTGCACCCGCGTGAATGGCTTGCCAGAGCGCGGCAGATCAAACGGCCCCCATTCAATGTGCCCCATCGGCGCGTCGAACGGACGCACTTGCAGCAGCAGCTGCGCCGGCCCTTCACCGTAGGCAACAACATTGCTCGAGACGAGCTCGCACACCCTGCGCTTGTTATAGCTTCCCCAGGCCCTCCAGCCGGAGTCCGTGCGCTCGATCCGAGTGACCTCAAAGTCGGTGATGACCGGCATCCAACGCTGCTCAATGTGATACGCCAGCCAGATGACCAGCGCCACACCGAATGCTGGTGCGATCCGGTTGAGCAAGGTCATCACCGGCCCACCTCGCGCTTCACAGCCTCCCAGATGGCAAGAGCGCCAAACAGGATCGCGGCCCATATTCCACCGCTGGCCACCTTCTCGACCACGCCCTGCCGAACTTTGCCCCAGGTGTGCGCGTTGGCAATCTGCTGCTCATGTGCGATGCGGTGGCCATGCGGGTCTCCCCCAGGGAACGCATCACCGAAGGATTGGCGCAGGGTGGCGAACTGGCGATCAATATGCAGCAGCAGATGCTGTTCGTGATTCTTGAGCGCCTCGCTGACGGCCTCTTGAATCATTAGCGCAACCCGGTCCTCGGTCAGTTGACCAGACCGGCGCTCGCGGCCCTCATAAGTCATGCTCCATTCTCCGCGCTCCTTGCTTCAATTTCCATCGGGTGATTCTGGTACCCGTGCCGCAGCAGCAGCCACAGGTAGGTCGCGTAGAACTTGATCGCTCCCATGCGCTGGTACTGCGCCCAATGCGCCAGCTCATGCCGGCACAGGCGCTGGTCCGCAAGGCACTCGGCACGGATGAAGATGCCCCACGGCGGCAGCGTGATTCCGTCGTAGCCGACGAGGTTGAGATACCAGCGGACAAGGCGCGGGGCGGGGCGGGGGATCATGGTTGGCAGTCGATCATGCTTGTTGGGGAAGTCCTGCGGCCAGCGCATGATCAGTTGTTGACTTCAAAGGTCAGCGACACGC
>JAGWXN010000311.1 GCA_018969885.1 Betaproteobacteria bacterium
AATGAAGCGGCCGCGCGGCTCGGGATCAGCCCCCGGACCTTGCGTTACAAGCTCGCCCGACTTCGCGACCCGATGGGTAGCGGCATGGTGGCGCTCGGCGAAGGGGTGGCATGATGATTGAACGTACTCATGCGGCCAACGTCGAATCGATGCTGAGCCAAATTCGGAAGTTTCAGTCGCAGATCAGCACGCAGGCTGACACGGCTTCTGCGATTGCTTCGGGACCGCAGACACGGCAAGTTGAAAAAGCCGGGTTCAGTGATGCGGTCAAGAACGCGATTTCCGCCGTCAATGAGTCGCAGGCCAATGCGCGAGCTTCAGCCGAAGCCTACGAGCGTGGTGCAGAGATTCCGCTCGCCGAGGTGGTTCTGGGAATGCAGAAAGCATCGCTTGCGTTTGAAGCCACGCTGCAGGTTCGCAACAAGGTCCTCAAGGCGTATGAGGACATCCTCAACATGCCGGTCTGACGCGCGACAATTATCCGAGTTGAATCATGGCTACAACGACCGCTCCCGGACAGGCGCCCGCCCGTCCTAATGACCCCCAGGCGTCCGCGCCGACGGAAAACTCGCTGCCGGTTCCCCGGCCGGGTGCCACCGCGCCGGTCGCCGCCAATGCGGGCACACCCCCTGCCGGTGGCGTTGCCTCGGCGCTTTCTCGCCTGCCGGCGTTTTTCCCGGCAGGGGCCTTTGCTGGGATGGGCGATCTGTTCAAGCAGCCGGCGGTCAAAAAGTCGATGCCGGTGATTCTGTCGGTCCTCGTTTTAATGCTGTTTGGCGCAATGTTCCTCTGGATTCAGACGCCGTCCCCCCAATGGCGTGTACTCCTGCCAGGAATCAGCGAGACCGACCGTCAGGCGGCCTTGGACGCGCTCAAGGCGGGTCGTTTTGAGGCCAAGGTCGATCCTGAGAACGGCAACCTGATCGTTCCTCCCGCGCGCTATCACGAAGCGAGGATGCTGCTTGCTTCGCAGGGCCTGCCGAAGGGCGCGGTATCGGGTGGGCTGGATTCGCTGAAGGGCCAATCGGCCATGACCACCAGCCAGTTCATGGAACAGGTTCGGTTCAACGCTGCAATCGAGCAGGAACTTGCAAGAAGCGTGATGACGATCGGCTCCATTCGCGCGGCGCGGGTTCATCTCGCGATGCCGCGTCAGAGCCCGTTCATTCGCGAGCGGATTGCACCGAAAGCTTCCGTGGTGGTGACGCCGCATCAGGGACGCATGGTGTCGCCCGCGCAGGTCAGAGCCATTGTTCAATTGATTTCTTCGAGTGTGCCGTATCTGCCCGCCGAGAACGTGTCGGTGGTGGATGATGAGGGCAATCTGCTGAGCGATGCCCCAAGCGAAGCCGCAATGGGGCTCACGAATGCGCAGCTGCAGCACAAGCGCCAGGTCGAGCGCGAGTACCGCACGCGTGTCATGCAGATTCTGTCGCCGGTTGTGGGCGAGCACAACGTCAAGGCACAGGTGGATATCCGGCTGGACTTCACCCAGCAGGAAGTGACCTTCGAAGATTTCGATTCGCGCCGTGAGGGCCCGAAGACCCGTTCTGAGGTGCTCGCTGAAGATCGTACCGCGCGTCCTGATGCGCAGGGCATCCCGGGGTCGCTCTCCAATCAGCCACCGCCTGATGCGCGGTTCAGCCCCAATGCGTCGGCCACGCCAGAACCAGTGGCAACGGCGGGCTCGCTCAGCAAGCGCAGTACACGTAATTTCGAACTTGATCGGACGGTCCGTCACATCAAGAACCCGACGGGCACGATCGAGCGGATGTCGGTTGCGGTGGTGATTCACGACCCTGTGGGCCACGAAAACGCCCAACCCGACAAGCAGGCGCGCTTCACGGCGAGCGAAATTGAGCGGCTGACGGACCTGGTGCGTGGGACGATCGGATTTGACGACAAGCGTGGTGATGTCGTGACACTCGTCACCGCTAAGTTCGAGCCGGTTGTTGCAGCGGGCCCGCCGGTCGCCTGGTATGAAAGTGAAACGCTGATTGGTGCGATCAAGAGTAGCGTGGCGGCGCTGGTGTTCGTGATGATTCTGCTTTTTATCGTGCGTCCCGTGATGCGGGCCTTCCTGCCGGCGCCGGTGGCAGTGCCTGATCCCAAGCTGGCTGGGTTGCTGCTGGGACCGGATGGCAAGCCGATTCTCGGGCCTGACGGTAAACCGCTCGATGCGGCAGCGGTCGCGGCAGCGGCTGCAGCGGCCAGTGCGGCAGGCGCCGACGGCGAGAAGGGTGACAAGAAAGATGACGCCAAAGATGGCGAGAAGGACGACGATAGCGATGAACTCGAAGAGGGCATGATCGAGATCGCCGAGGGTGAAACGCTGGAAGACATCAAGGCGCGGCTCAAGCCCAAGAAATCGGCGATCTCCATTGATATGCTTGATACTGCGAACACCTACGATGACAAGGTGGCCGTTATCCGGATGCTCGTCTCCGAAGATTCCAAGCGGGTGGCGAGCGTGCTGAAGAACATGATCAAGCAGTAAGCAAACTGACTGCTGCGAACTGCGGGGTGATGCGAGATGGCTGAGGACAAAGCAAAGGCTGCCGGCAAAGGCGGCAAAAACGAGAAGGCCGCGGAGAAGGATCCGAAGGCCAAAGACGCCAAGGGCGGCAAAGACGCCAAGGATCCCAAGGCGGCGGCGGCTGCGAAGGAAGCTGAGAAACCGGCAGCGGCGGTTCCAGCGATTGACGAAGGAACCGCCGCCAGGGCGCGTGAAGAGGTTGAAAAGCTATCGAATACCGAGCGGGCGGCTGTTTTGCTGCTGCTCCTCGGCGAGCAGCAGGCTGCTGACATCATTCAGTACCTGGATCCTAAGGAAGTACAGGGACTAGGCGCTGCGATGGTGGCCGTGGTCGACTTGTCGCAGGATGCCGTCAATATCGTTCTTGATGACTTCATCGCCACGATCCGAAAGCAGACCACCCTCGGGCTGGGATCGATTGATTACGTCGAAAATGTTCTGAAGAAGGCGCTTGGCGAGGACAAGGCCGCCTCGGTACTTGGGCGCATCATGCCCGGATCCGCCAGCCGTGGGCTCGATATTCTTCGCTGGATGGATGCGCGATCAATCGCCGATATGATCCGGCTCGAACATCCGCAGGTCATTGCCATCATTCTCTCGGTGCTCGAATACGAAGTCGCGGCCGACGTTTTGAATTTCCTGCCCGGCGAATCGCGTCCCGAAATCATGCAGCGTGTGGGCGCACTGGAAACGGTGCAACCTGCCGCCATGCGCGAACTCGAGCAGATCATGAAGACGCAGTTTTCGAATAATTCGTCAGCCAAGAGTTCGAGCTTCGGTGGCGTGAAGACAGCCGCCAAGATCATGAACTTCGTGAAAGTGGATATCGAATCGAAGCTGATGGGCGGGCTGGTCGAGATGGATCCGGATATCGCGCAGCGCATCCAGGACAACATGTTCACCTTCGACAACCTGATCAATGTCGATAACCGCAGCATTCAGACCCTCATGCGCAACATCGAGCCTGATCTGCTGATGACCGCGTTGAAGGGTGCGGACGAGGCGGTCAAGCAGAAGTTCTTCGACAACATGTCGGCGCGGGCCCGGGTCATGTTCATCGATGACATGGAGGCAAAGGGACCGCTGCGTATTTCCGACGTGGAAGATGCACAGAAATCAGCCATGCGTATTGCCCGCAAACTGGCGGATGCGGGCGAACTGGTACTTGCGGGTCGCGGGGATGACTTCGTCTGATGGCGCGCTCTAAACGTAAGGCGGATCCATTCGAGTTCCGGCCGGCAGACATTGAGCCCAAGCGGCTGCCGGAGGACCAATGGGAACCCAATCTGTTCTTTGGCGAGCGGGCGCCCGTTCTGAGTCTGGCGCAAGATGAATTGCCAGCGGAGGCTGACCAGCCGTCCGATGAACCGAGGGAAGATACTGGCCCAGGGTCGGCGGCGTTGGCGTCGATGTTTGAGGCGCTCCCGATCGAGTGGGTGACCGGTGAGCCAGCAGTGGAAACGCTGCGATTTGAGCTCACTGACGGCCTGCGTTACGTGGGCGATCT
>JAGWXN010000312.1 GCA_018969885.1 Betaproteobacteria bacterium
GGCGCGCCTCGCCCGTGATGCGCTCGATGACCCGTGTGATCTCCCCGCGCCGCGCATCGGTGACCTGGCAGGCTTGCCAGCGGTCTCGGAAGCTTCTCGCAAGACCATCCGACCATTTGAAGCTTTCGCGCATCGTCCGGCTGTTGAACAGGCGGTCGGCTTCCTGCTTGGGGGTCTGGGCCTCGATGGCGTTCAGCCGTGCAAGCGCAGCACCTGCATCCGTCTCGAGCTTGCGGGTTGCTGCCCGCTCTCCTGCGTCCAGGCTTCGCCCGGCGGCATCGCTCGCACCATCCATCAGGTCGAGCAGTTCCTCGCGCTGGCGTGTGTAGCGGTCGAAGCTGGCATCCTCGCTGCTGCGGGCGCCCGCGCGGGCGATGCCGAGCGAACCGGCGCGCTGGCGCAGCTGCTCTATTTCCCTGTCTGACAGGCCGTCGATGTCGCGGGCTCGCGCGCCTCCTGCGAGGAAAGGCAACAGGCTCGCCGATCCGGCAAGCAAGGCTGAGCAGGCCACAAGCCCAAGCTGTCTGCGATTCAACATGTCAGTCCCCCAAGCCATCCCCGCGAACAGGTTAAGGCCAGTCTGACAGCCGCGGCAATCCACTCAGCCCTTATGGCCGCGATCTGCCCGGTAATTACATCAGGGCTGCGGCGAACCGGACACGCGCATGCACGCCATGGGGGCAAGGCGGCGACAGCATTCCCCTCTCAAGGGAGGGCACCCTCAAAGCAAAGATGGCCCCGTTTCCGGGGCCATCCAGGCATTCTTCATTCGACGTCGACGGTTGTCAGCGCGCCGGATTGTGCTTGGCGAGGAACGCGTCCATGGCCTGCAGCGTCTTGATGCGCGTCGACTGGAACGTGATATTGTGGTTCTCGCCTGCAAGCCTTGCAAATTCGTAGGGCTTGCCGGCAGCCTTCAGGGCATTCGCGAAGATCTCGCTCTGCTTGATCGGAACCACCGTATCCAGTTCGCCGTGGAGCAGCAGCACCGGCGCGCGAACCTTCGCGACGTGCTTCACAGGGGATACGGCCTCGATGCTGTCCTTGTCAGCTGCCGGATCACCGATGTGGAGCCGCCAGTAACGGATCGAGCCTTCGCGCCCGCCCGCATACTCGCGTGCCCAGATCAGCATCTCGATGAGATCGCTCACGCCGGCACCCGCGATGACGCAACGATAGAGTTCCGGAGTCAGCGTGGCACCTGCCAAGGCCGCGTAACCACCATAAGACCAGCCCATGATGCAGACCTTGTTGGGGTCGATCGTCCCGTTGGCAATGAGATGCTTCACGCCGTCGGTCACGTCATCCTGCATCTTGCGTCCCCATTGGCGGCGACCGGCAAGGGCGAACTGCGTGCCGAAACCGTCGGAGCCACGGAACTGCGGTTGAAGCACTGCATAGCCGCGGCTGGCGAAGAACTGCGACAGCCAGTCAAAGCCACCACTGTCGCGGGCCTGCGGACCGCCATGAGGAAGGATGATGGCAGGCAGGCCGCGACCCGACGTGCCGCGCGGGACCGTCAGATAGGCATCGATCTTCATGCCATCCCGCGCCGTGTAGGTGATGAACTTCTGCTCACCGGTCGAGGCGAGATCGAGGGTCGGATACAGGCGGCTGATCGTGGACGCCTCGTTCTTGACAGTATCCAGGATCTGGTACGCCCCACCGGGTGCGGCCGATCCCTCCACGTACACGACGACGCGCTTGAAGTCCTCCGAGGCGTCAACGATGCGGGTCACGTTTCCGGGGAAACTGGCCTGGATCGTGGCCTGTACAGCCTTTGCCTGCGGCGAGAAGAAGATCTGTGTCGGGACGTCACGATCGACGAATACACCCACCGAACCTTCACCGAGCCCGATGGCCCCGCCGACATCATACTTCGGATCGCTGTATACATTCGAGATCTGCGAAGTACGCAGGTCCATCAGGCCAAGCGCGGCCCGGTCACCGGGCCAGTAACGCACGTAGATCGTGTTAAGGTCATCCGCAAAGCCCAGCGGCTCGACAATGCCCTGCTTGCTGCCCGTCGATTCCTGCTCGAAGTCACGCAGCGGTTGCCGGTGGACCTCGCGCCAATCACTGGAGCCCTGCAGACGCGCATAGAGAACCTCGTTACCAGTAATGTAATCCGAACGCAGGCGGATCGCCCCCGTTCTGTCCGAGCGCCAGTTGAACGTCCCGCGCGAGCCGACCTCATCGACCACGCGCGCCTCGCCCGTGGTGATGTTGACCGAAATCGGCTTCACGTCGGTTCTCACCTGGCTCTTGCTGCTCAGCCCGGAACCTCCGATGACACCGGATTGGATCAGCACGGAGTCCGGATCCGAACCCCAGCCAACCCAATTGCACGACAGGCTTGCATTGCGCATCATGCCGCCGGGTGTGATCTGAACCACGTTCTTGCCGTCGCGGCTGACCGACATGAAACGGCAGACATTGACGCCGCCGAACTCGCTCGTGTCGCGTGTCGAATTCTCGTCGATGCTGACAACTTCGACAACTGTCAGGATGAGCCTGTCATCACCTCGCCAGCGCACGGCACGAACGACCTGCTGCTTGGCGGTGGCGATGCCACCAACCTGCTGCAGGGTTTGCGCATCGAAGGTGCGGACCGAGGACTGGCCGTTGAGGTTCATCACCACGGCAAAATACTTGCCCGAGGGCGACATCCTTACCGCCTGGACGACCGGGAGCGTCCCGAAAACTTCGGGCGCCGGAGCCGCCGTGGCAACCGGCGCGGACAGGATTGCAGTCGCAGCGGCGACTGCCAGGAACAGGCGTCTAAGCACGTGAACTCCTCGCGTTGGCTTGAGGTTCGTGTTGACGGGCAGGCACCTTGGCACCCAACCCGAATGAGGACGGCATTTTAGGGTTCGGGGCAGGGGCCTGCAATGCAATTCAGCCGCAATCCCGCCTTCAAGCCGGAAAAACGCTGGGTACAAAATGCATATCTTTCAGAGGGTTATCGCCTGAGGTGCGCGGCAAGCGGCATCCCCTGAGGTCACTGTTTCGTGAGGCAAGCGCGCGTGTGGCGGCGCGTTTCCGTGGCCTGCTCAGGCCCGGGCGGCATCCTGCGGCTTCACGAGGGCCGCCAGCCGCTCGACCGACCGGATCCGGATGAGGTCGCCATTCGCCTCCACGCCGAACGCGCGCAGTTTCCGCAACGTCCGGGAGAATGTCTCGGGCTTGATCCCCAGCCGCGTGGCGACCTGCTTCTTCATGCCGGGAAGCGTCAGCGAAGCCGGTCCCATCGTCGCACTCACCTGGCTGAGCAGGAAATGGGCGAGGCGCTCTGCGGCCCCTTGCGTCTTGATCTGCTTGACCTGGTTCAGGAGCACGTTCCACTGGCGCGCAACCGTCTTCGCGCATTGCATCGACAGCGCCGCATCATGTGTAGCGAGCCTCAGGAACGCACGCGCGGGCAGGGCGACAATGTCCCCCTGCGTTGTCATCCGGGCACTGGCGGGATAGGCGACACCGAGCAGCGTGGCCGGCAGCAGGATGCTGTCCCCGCTTCCGACAAATTCGATGACCGACTCCTCGCTGCAGATCTGGCTGAGCAGCACGACATTCCCGGCAATCACCGCATGGACGAACAGCGGATCATCGCCTTCCCGGAACAGGACGTCGCCGATGTCGAGATGGCGGCGCTGCGCGATCTCCGCCACCTCCAGAAGGCACGCCTCCGGCAGCGGCTCGAACAGCCGTATCCGCTTCAGGAGATGCGTCTGGACTTCCGTCATCGCGCCCCAAGGCCACTTTGCGTGGCCGCTTCCTTGATGCTGCTCATGCCTACCCGTGCAGTATGCAGGGTACGCAAGGCATCTCCTTGACCTGGATCAACGGACCCGTGGCACAGGTGACGGAAGATTTCTGCTGCAATGCGCCATCCCGTGCAGGCTCCGCGCCATCAGGCACATGCGTTGCATTCCTGCCGCAACCGCTATGATAGCCTCCGGTCGGGCAAATCAGCTCACGGTCAGGAAGGAAAATGCCGATGCAGGACGAAATCCGGTCTCTCGCCCGGGCG
>JAGWXN010000313.1 GCA_018969885.1 Betaproteobacteria bacterium
AAGCTCCCCCAATGGATGCCCAAAGAAAGCCTGGACTTCACATCGCGATGGATCTGGACCGCCTCATCAGGATCAACATGCTGATCCTTCATGAACCAGCGCGGCAGATACGCCCCCACCGGGATGGCCGCGAAATCGAAGCCGCCAAAGCGTTCGCCGATATCTCGAAAGTCATTCGAGTAGCCCGTGTCGCCTGCAAAATAGAATGAAAAAGACGGATGCCGAATCACCCAACCGCCCCAAAGCATGCTGTTCCGGTCAAAGGGGGTGCGCGCACTCCAGTGCTGCGCGGGTACAAAATGCACCTCCAGGCCGCCGTGCTGCACCTGCCCCCACCAGTCAAGCGCCTGCGTACGGGTGATCCCCTGATCGGCAAGCCAACGCTCAACGCCCAGAGGGACCAGGAACAGCGGTGCGCCCCCCGGCTGACGGTTAAGCGCGAGTACGCTATCCCGATCGAGGTGGTCATAGTGGGAATGGGAAATCACCACCAGATCGATTCGCGGCAGCTCGTCCAGCTTGACCGTGAGCGGCACGCGTCGCCGCGGTCCCATCCACTGGACTGCGAAAGCACGTTCCGAGAAGTGGGGGTCGGTCAGGATATTGAGCCCCCCCACCTGCAATAGCAGGGTGGCGTGTCCAATCCAGGTGACGCTGGGCTCGCTTCGGTTGGCGTGAAGCCAGGCCAGATCGGGCCGCACGAGCGGAAAGTCGTATCCGTTGACGTGGGTTGACGGGCTGCGCGGTAAACCATCGCGGGTACGCTCGACATACCACCTCAACAGGTCTGACAGCGGCTTGCCGCCTGCGGCCCCGTAGTTGTTGCGAAAGCCGCTGGGCGTGTGGTGGGGCTTGGCTGGATCGTAGTAGGGGTTGACCCGCGCGCAGCCTGTCACGATCGCGAGGAAGCCCGCAATCAGGAGCAACGCACGAAGGCGCGCCGCCGCCACACGCCAAGTCCACGACTTCATGGAATCAACCTGCCGGCAACTGCTGCGGACGCGGCAGGCTCAACCTGGGCTCGCGAACGCGGGGTTCGATCACGCTACCCTTCCGCGCTCGGGCGCCCGCCCAAGCCGCCACCTGAGCACGCGAGAGCAACCGGTCAATCGCCTTGCCGCCTCGTCCGACGCCCTGCAGTACCGCACCCGCGGCACCGCTCACCAGCACCGCCGCGAGCGCACCGCCCGCGTCTAGCCCCATCAACATCACCCCTCGACCGCCGCTTCGTAACGCCTTCGCCTCGCTAAGCGGAAAGCTGAGCGCCTTGCCTTCAGCTGAGACACACAGCACCGTGTCGTGGCCGGGCAGGAAGATCGCTGGACGGATCGGCGCGTCGCCGTCGTCGAGCGTCATGAAGGCTTTACCCTGGCGATTGCGTCCGACCAGATCGCCTGCTTCGCAGATGAAGCCGTTACCCCCACGCGTGGCAAGGAGCACCCCCGCATCGATACGGGCTGCAAACACATGATCAACGCGCGTCCCCGCCTCTGGCTGAACCAGGGAGGTGATCGGTGCGCCATCGCCTCGCGCCGAAGGTAGCTGAGTGACCGGAACCGAAAACACCCGCCCGGTGCTACCCACTGCAAACAGCTGGTCGGTGGTCATGACTTCGTAGGCGCCGTATAGGGCATCGCCCTGCTTGAAAGTGAATTGCGACCAGTCATGGCCATGCCCCTGGCGGGCGCGTACCCAACCACGCTCAGACACGATCACCGTGACGGGCTCCTCGACGACACGAATTTCCGCTGCGGTGCGCTGCGCCTCTTCGATCAGCGTTCGGCGGTCATCGCCGTACTGTTTCGCATCGGCCTCGATCTCCCGAACAACCTGGCGTCGCATCGCCGCAGGGCTCGCGAGCAGTGATTCGAGCGCAGCCTTGTCCTTGCGCAGGGCGGCGAGCTCTTGCTCGATCCGAATGCCCTCCAGTCGCGCGAGCTGGCGTAGCCGGATCTCAAGCACGTCGTCGGCCTGCCGCTCTGACAGGCGAAAATGCGCCATCAGCGCCGACTTTGGCTCGTCGGACTCCCGAATGATGCGGATGACGCGGTCAATGTCGAGCAAGACCGCGAGGCGACCCTCGAGAATATGGATCCGGTCATCGACCTTCGCCAGCCGATGACGACTACGCCTTGTAACCGTCTCGACACGAAACTGCGCCCACTCGCCCAGCATCTGAAGCAACGACTTCTGACAAGGGCGCCCATCGATCCCCACCGACACCAGGTTGATGGATGCGCTCGTCTCAAGGCTGGTATGCGCGAGAAGGATATTGAGCAGTTCCTGATGCTCGATCCTGGATGAGCGGGGCTCAAACACCAGCCGTACGGGTGCATCTTTGCCGGATTCATCGCGCACGCCATCGAGGACAGCGAGCACGGTCTGCTTGAGTTGCTGTTGCTCAGGGGTCAGCGCCTTGCGCCCGGTCTTCACCTTGGGATTGGTGAGGTCCTCGATTTCTTCCAGCACGCGCTGCGAAGACACGCCGTGGGGCAACTCGGTCACGACCAGTTGCCATTGCCCGCGAGCAAGGTCTTCCACCACATGCCGGGCGCGAAGCTTGATGGACCCACGGCCGGTTGCGTACACCTCGCGAATATCGGCCGGTGATGAAATGATCTGCGCACCTCCGGGGAAGTCAGGCCCGGGAAGGAGCGCCATCAACTGCTCGGGCGAGAGATCGGGGTCGCGGACGATTGCAGCTGCGGCGGCCGCCACTTCGCGTAAATTGTGCGGGGGGATCTCGGTTGCGAGTCCGACCGCAATCCCTGACGCACCGTTGAGAAGCGCCATGGGTAGGCGCGCAGGGAGCTGTCTGGGCTCCTCGGCAGACCCATCGTAATTAGGCATGAAATCGACCGTACCTTCATCGATTTCATCAAGAAGCAGACGCGAATAGGCGGTGAGCCGCGCTTCGGTATAGCGCATGGCGGCTGCGCCGTCACCATCGCGCGAGCCGAAGTTACCCTGTCCGTCGACCAGCGGATAGCGCAGCGAAAAATTCTGCGCCATCCGTACCAGCGCCTCGTAGGCCGCCACATCCCCGTGGGGGTGAAAGCGGCCAAGCACATCGCCCACCACGCGCGCAGACTTGACGGGCTTTGCGCCCGGACCAAGCCCCATGCGCTCCATGGCAAACAGAATCCGGCGCTGAACCGGCTTTTGCCCGTCGCAGACATCGGGCAGTGCCCGGCCCTTGACGACCGACACCGCATATTCGAGATAGGCGCGCTCAGCGTAGTGCGCCAGGGCGAGCGTGTTTTCCTCGTCCTCCGGCCGCGGGCTTGCGCCACCAAACAGATCCTGCTGATTGCTCATCAGTGCACCGTGTCAGATATCGGCTTCGACTTCGTGTCCGTGGGTTTCTAGCCAGCTGCGGCGGGCCTGGGCCTCGCCCTTACCCATCAGCATGGTGAAACGCTCTGTGGTGGCGGCGCGGTCGAAGCTCCCCAACGACACGCGAAGCAGGCGACGGGTGTCCGGGTTCATGGTGGTTTCCCAAAGTTGTTCGGCATTCATCTCGCCCAATCCCTTAAAGCGCGAGATCGACCACGAGCCATCGCGAATACCGTCCTTGCGAAGCTTGTCTTCCACATGACGAAGCTCGCCATCATCCAGGCAATACACTTTTCGTAACGGACGCTTGCCCTGGGCGGGAACGTCGATACGGTAGAGCGGCGGCCGGGCAATCCAAACATGTCCGCGTTCGACCAACTTCGGGAAGTGCCGATAAAACAGCGTGAGCAGCAGCACCTGAATGTGCGCACCATCGACATCTGCATCGGACAGAATGCAGATCCGACCATAGCGAAGCGCAGAAAAATCGACGGAGTCGTCGACGCCATGTGGGTCGATGCCCACAGCCACCGAGATGTCATGAATTTCGTTATTCGCAAACAACCGGTCGCGGTCGGTTTCCCAGGCGTTCAGCACCTTACCTCGCAGAGGGAGGATCGCCTGAAATTCCTTGTCGCGGCCCATTTTGGCTGAACCGCCCGCCGAGTCGCCCTCCACGAGAAAGATCTCATT
>JAGWXN010000314.1 GCA_018969885.1 Betaproteobacteria bacterium
CACCCACAGGGCTTGCGGCAGCGCACGACCCACAGCGGGGAGAACGGATCGCGGATAACGACGAGATCGCGCGGAAAGTGTGTGCTAGACTGCATCACTACCTTCCTTCCTGTTCTGAACTTGCCCCGTCGCCCCGTGCGGCGGGGTTTCTTTTGCGCGGCGCGGCCCTACGAAAAGGTCCAAGTCCAACACGTTCAACGCCGCTTGGACCTGATCCAGTCGCGGATGATTGCGGCGCCCCCACTGCATGATTGAGCATCGCCGCACGCCCGCCCGACGCGCGATTTCGGTCAATGTTGTTTGTTGCGCGTTGGCCTCGCAGATCAACCGCCGCACGATGGGGTGCGCGTGGTCTGGCACGGGGAGTTTCCCGCGCCAGCGCACGCTTCCATCGAAATCCGGTCGCCCTCGGCTCATGCTGCCTCGGGCTCCTCGACACCCTCAGCCTGCGCGAGCCCGTCCAGCGCGCGCGTGATGGCCTGGCGGATGGCCTCGACCTCATCGGGATAGGTCGCCACAATGGCATGGAAATGCGGCTCCATAGCCTGCGCCCACTGCCGCAACGCCGCGCTGCCATCCTGCGCCACCTTGGCGACGGCGCGACGACAGAAACCCATCCACCGCGTGATGGACGGATCGAGCCCCTTCGCCTGAACCTCGATCAACTCGCCATCCGGGGACAGCATCGGCAGGCCCTCATCGGCAGGCGCCTGCAACGCGGCAAAGGTCGCGGCCGGCGTGCCGGGCTCGGGAGGCGCCGTGTTCGGCACTTCCTTGACGGCTGGCGCATCCTCGGCTTCTTCCGCCGTGATCACGCCGCGCAGCGCATCAGGAAACACGTCGCGGATAGCAAACCCCCGCGCGCGCATCTGGAGCATGCGGGCCGGATATTGCTGCCACGGCCCCTGCTTGCCCCAAAGGCCGGCCTTCTTCGCGTCGCCTACGCTGAACGTCCGTCGCTCGGTAGGCTGCCCCCGGCGCGTCACCTCACAGAAGCCGACCATCTGGTCGCCGTCGCCTTCGACGCCCTCCCGGATGCCGAGGCAGTCCTTATGCCCGCGGACCAGCGCCATCGCAGCGTCGCCCCACAGCGCCGGCTTGCCATTGATGACAGAGACGCCGTTGAGAGCTTGAAGCGGGCCAAGGCCCACCTCGGCACCCCACGCGACCGCGACGAAGATATCCTGTGGCTTCCCGCGATAAACCTGCGGAACCATGCTGCTACGAGACAGCATCTCCGAAAGCTGCATCGCTTCGCCGATGTTAGTCGGAACCAATGCGGTCCTCATGTGCTTTACCTTCCTTGCCTTGCTCTGATTTCCGCGCCGCCCACTCCAGCCAAGCCATGCGGGCGTTGTCACGCGCGCGCTCTCGGCGCTCTTGCAGGTCGGTCCCACACGCGGGACACAACCCGTCCAGTCGGGGAATGCAGTCATCCCCGCATTCGGTGCATTTCTCGCAGCGCAGGACCGCGACGCGGACCATCACGCCGACCTTGCGCGCTTGGGCTTCATCGGCTCGCCTAGAGCCCACAACTCGACCAGCAGCGTGCTGCGCTCGCGCGTGTCGTCGCGTTCCACCACGATGCGCCGGCAGTAGCGGTCATCGCGGATCACGCCCGCTTCCTTCAGCCCGTCTTGGAGGGGCTTCTCGTAATTCCCGAGGTCCATGCGCGAAGCCGGCACCACGGCGCGGATCGCGTAGTGCTTCGGAATACGGTCGCCCGCACGCTGCAACGCCACAGTCCACTGCACCGCGGAAAGCCACGTCTCGTAGGGCTTCGTGCGATAATGAATGCCGGTCTTGGCGTTCCGGTTCTTCATCCGGTTCGCGCTCGGAGGAAGCGGCAGCACCAGCACGATATCGGGCTCGCTCACTGCCGCGCCTCCGCCCGCCTGGCGCGCTGCAGCGCGCGAGCGACGGCCACGGCAGGCACGCCGTATCGCGCGGCAATGGCCCGCGCCGGCCAGCCGGACCGCATGAGGTCTTGCACCTTATTGTCCGGCACCGGCAGCGCATCGGCGCGACGCTTGCCGCAACGGCGGATCGTGCCGCCAGCGCGGCGGATGGCATCGCGCACCGCTTCCGGGTCGTATCCGAAGTGCGCCGCCACGACCCTGATGCTGGGCTGCGTCGGCGCTTCATACGCCTCGCGCATCTGGCGCGCGTAGTCGTCCGGGATGCGGTTGTGCGCGGTCATCACGCCACCTTCGTCCCGCGCGGTGCGTAGGCGATGGCGCAATGCGGCCCGCAATAGGGCCGCCCCGGCAGCGGCGCGGCTTCGCAGAGAAACAGAATGTGCCTGTCGCTCTTGCGTGCCAGGGGCCATTGGCAGCGGCGCCACAGTGACGGCGCCGGCTTGGAAGGGTTCCCCGAAGCCGCAGACGGCCCGCTCGGGGACACACGGGGAGACGGGGCAGGGAGGACCCCCGCCTGCGGCTTCTCGATGGGCGCCACCTTCGGCGCCTCAATGATGGTGCGCGGCAGATGCGCGCGGGACGGACGCGGCGCGCGTGGCGTGCCTGCGGGCGCCTTCGTGATCGGGTTGCCGCGTGTCGCCAGCCCCATCCGATGCGCGCGACCGATGACGGCGTTCTTCGTCATGCCAATCTGCGCGCCGATCTTCGATGCGCTAAGGCCGGATCCCCAAAGCTGGCGCAGCGTGGCGTCCTGCGCTTCGGTCCAAAGCGTGGGGGCCGCCATCAGCGCGCCTTTCCCAATTCGCGCCGCATGTCCTCGACGCTCAGCCAGCCCGGCGCGTGCAGTTCCTCGGCGGCGGCGAAGTCGGCGAGAATGCGGTCGGTTTCGGCGACGTGTGAGAAATGCACGCCATCGCGTGCCGCTGCCGCACTGCCGCATTCTGCGGCAATCCAGCCGCGCCGGTTCGGAAGGTCAGCCCAGCGGGCGTGTTGCGCCTTCGTCGTCACCGCCGCTCCTCCGTGCTGCGCCCCAGCGCGCGCATCCACGCCAGCGTGCCGAGCCTCTGCGCCTCGCGCGCTTCGTCCACCAACCCGGCCGCATCGCAGGCGGCGGCGTGCGCGTAGTAGTCGCGCGACTGCTGCATCAGGTCGGGGTCGGGTTTGTCACGCATCTGCGGTATGCCTCGCGGATTGGTGCGTTGCGTTCGCGGCATCCGCGACGGCACCCTGGGGCGCATGTCGCAGCAAATCGTCGGCCGTGATGCTCAAACCCTGCTCTGCCGCCAGCCGGATGACGGCTGGCCAGCACGGCATGGGGATGCCGTCTGTCTGCCAGCGATGCGCGCGAGAGCGGTGACGCCCGGTGGCCTGAGCGACCCGCTCATAGCCTCCGAGCCGAGCAATAATCGTAGCGTGGTCCATACCGCGACGTTATCGCGGATGCCGCGACGAGACAAGCGCGATTTTCGCCTCTCGCCCACCGCGACAGCATCGCGGCAGGGTCCCGGCATGGCGACACGCTCAGATGCCGATAAGACCCCCGAGGCAACCGAAATGCAGCGGGCTCAAGCCAGGCGCTTGCGTCGGCTGCGAGAACACCTATCCGAAAGTCAGATTGCGGCGGCAGGCGAGGCCGGCGTCAGCAAGGACGCTTGGAACCGCATGGAGACAGGCGAACACAAGATCAGCCCGCTCGCGCTGGCCCGCTACGGTGCGGCGCACGACATTGCCGTTGAGTATGTGATCAGCGGTCGCCTGGTGGGTTTGCCGGAGCCGCTGATGCGGGTGATTGCCGCCGTCGAGGCGCGCGAGGAAGCCTTGCGGGGTAGCTCGCCAGTGGGCACCGCGGCGCCTTCAAGGCCAACGACTGCGGGCAAGTCAGCCGAAAAAAGCACGCCCGGCAAGGGTAAGCGGTCAAAGGCTCCGGCATAGCACTGTCTGGCATGTTTCTTGTTGCTCTCGAATGCGCGATTATGATGGAATAAAAGCCTAATTAGGCGCAACGTATTTTCGGTGGTCGGTCGGGCGACCAAAAGAAAAATCGCGGAAGGCGCGATTTAGGGCTTCCCTTTCGTCGCGGAAGCCGCGATGATGCCCCTGCCA
>JAGWXN010000315.1 GCA_018969885.1 Betaproteobacteria bacterium
CTGCCGCCGGTACTGAGATTGGCGTTGTTGCGCAGTACCACTCGCGCGCCTTTGGGCGGTATTGAGTCGGCCTCAAAGCCCTGCACGCGCATGCGGGCATGAGCGATTTCGTCCAGACGAATTTTGGTGAGTGAGGTGGCGTGCCCCTCGCCGCGCCGCGGGTCGCGATTGATTTCCTCGACCAGCTGACGAATGGTCTGTACGCCGTCGCCGATGACGTGCGGCGGATCGCGACGCGCGGCCGCGATCAGCCGATCGCCCACCACCAGCAGCCGATGATCGTGCCCGGGAATGAAGCGCTCAACCATGATGTTGGAGCTGAACTGCGAGGCGGCGTTGAAGGCGATTTCGAGATGGTCACGGCTCACGATATTGACGGTGACGCCCTTACCCTGATTGCCATCGCGCGGCTTGACCACGACCGGCGAGGCGAGCTCACGCATCGCGGCCCAGGCCTCGTCGGTGGAACGCACGACCCGTCCCTCCGGGACCGGCACGCCCGCGGCGGCAAGCAGTTTCTTGGTGAGTTCCTTGTCCTGCGCGATAGATTCGGCGATGGCGCTCGTGGCATCGATCTCGGCCGCCTGGATGCGTCGCGCGCGGCTGCCCCAGCCGAACTGCACCAGACTGCCTTCGGTCAGACGGCGGATGGGGATGTCACGGGCGCGCGCCGCATCGGCGATCGACCCGGTGCTGGGGCCCATCCGGATATCCTCGTCGAGCGTACGCAGCTGGTTGAGGGCGGCCTCGAGATCGAAGGGCTGGTCGTCGCGCGCGGCGAGGCAGAGCGCCTCGGCAAGCTGGAGCGCCAGCCGACCGACCGGTTCCTCGGTGTACTCGAACACCACCTGGAAGAGGCCCGGCTCCCGTGTGGGCGCGGTGCGACTGAAGGTGACCGGGCATCCCGCCTGAGCTTGCAGGCGGAGCGCGGCGAATTGCAGCGCCTGTGCGATCGGTACGTCATCGCGCGATCCGATCGGGCGGATGGCACCGATCAGCGGAAACCGGGCGCGCAGCCGCACCTCGAAGCGGGGGATCCGGTCGATCGACAGTTCGTCGGGCGCGCAGCGCACGATCGCTTCGATCGAAGTGTGTCGGCTCCAGAGATTCGGACCGCGAAGCGCGCGGATTCGGGTGACGTCCATCGGCAGGTTCCTGCGTACGAGGGGTGGGCGCGGGTGAGATCGGACAAACGGCGGGCGGCGAACCTCAGGCGGCGACCTGTGGCGCGGGCATGGGCTCGAGTGTTTCCAGGCCCGCCTGGATGCGCTCGGGCGGGATGCCAATGGCCCATGCAGCCGCGATCGCCGCGAGCAGCCCGTCGTCGGCAGAGCGGGGGTCGCCTTCGATGGGCAGTTCGAGCGTACCCGCGCGGAGTTGGGCGATTTCGCGCTCGCCCTCGAGCAGCCTGATCAGGCCTTCCGTGAGGACCACCGCGCGTCCCCCTGCTGTGGCATGACTCGCCAGCACGGCGGCTGCAGCGTTGGCGCTGAAATACATCACATGGCCTTTGCTGAGCGAAGCCATTTCAACCAGCTGATCGTCGTCGGCGTTCAGCACTGCAGTGCCATGCTTTTCAAGAACGATGTCGACCTGGGTGCGAAAAACCTTGTAGAGCTGCTCGACTGAATCGATGTAGCGCTCGGGCACCAGACGGTCGGGATTCATGCGTGTGATGACGCCCACCTGGCACCAGTCGTAAGCAAGCCCCTGATCGAGGAGCACATCGAGTCCGTTTTCGATCACCGCCGACTCGATCGCGCGGTTCACGAGCAGTCGCTGGCCTGCCAGGAAATTCGCGCTGTCGCGGTGATCGATGCAGCGCGAGCCCAGGAAGAGGCCGTCCCGGCAGGCAAGCCCCACCTTTTGCCCGGACATCTGGAGCAGATGGGCGACGACCCGCGCAGCCAGCCGCGTGCCGCCGGTGCCAGCGATGCCGATGACCGGAATGCGTCCATCGTCCGTGGCGCCGAACAGGTGTTCGATGATCATCTCGGGCACCGGCTTCGGGGGCAGGCCGGGCGGGCGAAGATGGGTGGACAGGCCTGGGCCCGCGTTGACCTCAACAATTGCGCCGCCCTGCTCGGCAAGCGGCTGCGCGATGTCGTTGGCCACTAGATCGACGCCTGCGATATCGAGACCCACCACGCGTGCCGCGAGCACCGCCTGTCGGGCGGTATCGGGGTGAACGAGCGCGGTGCAGTCAAAGCAGACATTGCCGTTTCGCTGCACCAGCACGCGCACGTCTTCGCCGGGAACTGAGTCGGGCTCAAAGCCCTGGCTGGCCAGGTCAAGACGGGTGGCGGAGTCAATGCCGACACGGTTGAGGGGGGCGTCGCTCCAGCCGGTGCCGCCCCGCAGCGGGTCGGAATTCAGTTGCGACTCGATCAGTTCGCGGATGGTCTGTCGACCATCGCCCGTGACCCAGGCCGGCAGGCCGCGTGCGGCAGCGGCGAGCTGCCCACCCACCACCAGCAGTCGATGCTCGTTTCCGGTCATGTATTTTTCGACGATGACGCCGCTCCCCTCCGCCGCGGCCACTGGATAGGCGGCGAGCACCTGCTCGCGCGTGCCGAGGTTGAGGCAGACCCCCCGGCCGTGATTGCCGTCGTAGGGCTTGACCACCACCGGTACCCCGATGTCCTCGGCCGCGGCCCAGGCGTCGTCGGCCCCGCTCACCATGCGGCCCGGCGGCACGGCTACGCCACAGGCTTCCAGCAGCGTCTTGGTGAGCTGCTTATCGCGGGAAATGCCCTCGGCGATCGCACTGGTCCGGTCGGTTTCAGCGGTCCAGATGCGGCGCTGATTTCGCCCGTAGCCCAACTGTACGAGGTTGCCGTCGTTCAGGCGGATGGCGGGAACGCCCCGAAGCTCGGCGGCCTTCACGATGCCCGCGGTGCTGGGGCCCAGGCAGTTGGAGTCGGCAATGTCGCGCAACTCGTCAACCGCTGCGCGCAGGTCGAAGCTGCGATCGTCGTAGGCGGCGAGCACCATCTCGCGCGCGAGCTGCATGGCGCGCAGCGTGACGGTGTCTTCCCACAGGGTGACGATCACCTTGTAGCGGCCGCGCACGTCAACGCCGCGGGCGCGCCCGAAGCCGCCTGGCAGTCCGGCAAGCGACTGCAGTTCAAGCGTGACGTGTTCCATGATGTGACCGGGCCAGGTGCCCTCACGCAGGCGCTTCAGAAAGCCGCCGCGCTCGTCATAGCTGCAACGGTGTTCGATCAGCGTCGGCAGCCAGCTTTCCAGCCGCTCGGGCAGTCCGGGCACCTTGTCTGACGGCCAGTCCTCGAGCTCGCCGATATCGATCAGCGCCTCCATGGCTGGCAGGTAGGACCACATGTTCGGGCCACGCAGGTAGGTGACCGAGAGAATCTCGATATCGCGCTTCATCGGGGGTGGGGAGTCAGGCGTTGGGCCCGCAGGCGCTGAGCGCGGGACAGTGCGGACACGGTTCGCGGAGGTGGCTGGGGCAAGGATGTCGGTGCGTGGGCACGGGGTCGGGCCAGAACAGTCAGATACTGTACGCTTGTCGACCGAACAACGAAAATCGCCTTCCCCCGTGAGTGTGTCCCTGCCGCCCGTGCCGGCCGCCGATCCGGCGCATGCGTCGATCGCCGAGCCTTGGCGCGATGTCGTCGCCGCCTGCCTGCAGGCGGGCGAGCGGGTGTTGATTGCGCTCGAACTCGACCTTGACCGGCGGTTGCGGTATGGCGCGGGGCTGGTGGTGCTCACCGACCGCGCGCTGGTGGCGAAGGCGGCAGGCGATGCCGATTGGCACCGCCATCCGCTGGGAGCCGACACCCGGCTTGAACTCCATGATCACGCTGGAGCGGGTGCGCTCGAGCTGTTTGAAGCCGATCGTCGGCTCGATGTGTGGCGCTTTACGCTGGGCAGCAATCCGGCTGCGCTGCGGCTGGTGCGCCGATTTGACGAGCTGCGCGGACAGTCGCCTGAGGCGCAGCAGCCGGGTGCTGAGACTTCCACCCA
>JAGWXN010000316.1 GCA_018969885.1 Betaproteobacteria bacterium
GCCGCGCGTTCGATCAGGCGCTGCGCGAGCACGGTGCTCCGCCTCGACCGGTCGAGGCCAAGCCGGTGTTGTGGCTTAAGAACCCCCGTACGGGCCGTGCCTGAGGGCCAGCCGATTTCATTCGATTTCCGGAGTGCATCGCAATGAATAAGACGATTCGTATCCTTTTTTGTGCCGGGCTCGCAGTGGCTGCGCTCGCGGGCGGTACGCCGGTTTTGGCACAGTCGGGCGCCGCACCGCGCCCGCTTCGCATCGTTGCCAACTTTCCACCGGGGGGCGCGGCCGATCTCATCGCGCGCGCGGTGGCCATTCCGCTCTCTGAATCGCTCGGTCAACCGGTGGTGGTGGAAAACCGCGCGGGCGCCAACGGCAACCTGGGCGGTGAGGCGGTCGCACGCTCCGCGCCAGACGGCACCACGCTGCTTCTGAGTTCGGGCGGCATGGTGTCGGTCAATCCGCACATCTATCCCAAAATGAGCTTCGATCCGACGCGCGAACTGTTGCCGGTCGCATCCGCCGCACGGGTGCTGGTGTTTCTGGTCGCTCGCGCCGATCTGCCGGTGGCCGACATCCGCGAATTTCTGTCCTATGTGAAGTCGCGGCCTGGCAAGCTCTCCTTCGGGTCGGCCGGTAACGGCAGTTCCCCGCATCTTGCCGCCGAGATGATGAAGAGTCAGGCCGAACTGTTCGCGGTTCATGTCCCCTACCGTGGTGCGGCGCCAGCCCTCCAGGATCTGCTCGCCGGTCAGATCGATTTTTATTTTGACCCCGGCATCGGGCTCAATCAGGTTCGTGCCGGCAAGCTCAAGCTCCTGGCGGTGGGAAGTCTGCGGCGCTCACCGATGTTCCCCGATACCCCCACGCTCGATGAAGCCGGCCTCAAGGGCTTTGACGCCGATACCGTGTTTGGTTTCTACGCGCCGGCGGGCCTGGCCGTCGAGGCGGTTGCGCGGCTGAATACCGAGATCAACCGTGCGCTCGCCACACCCGCAGTCACCGAGCGGATTCGCGCCCTGGGTGGTGAACCGTTGCCGCTCACGCCGGCGCAGTTCGGTGCCCGGATCGCTGATGATTCGAAGCGCTTTGGCGCGATCATCCGCGAACGCAATATTCGAGGCGACTGACCTCCTTTCCTATGCCGCCCTCCGCTTTTCAAAGCTCTCTTTTGAGGGGTAATCCAAACCATGAAGCGGGGCGAAGTCAGGCGGGTTCGAGGCTGATCTCCCATGCGGCGGCGGGGGTACGCCATGCGCTGGGCGGGGTACGACAAGCAGCTCGCTGGGCGTATCTGGGCGGCGCATTACTCGCGGGGGTGCTTCAGGCGGCCCAGGCGCAGCCCGGTTCAATACCGGCCCAATCTGGGCCCAGGCAGTTTTCGGCCTCGCCGGCGCTGGTGCACTCCGCTTCAGCGACCGATCCGCTTGCGTCTGGCACCCCCTCGACATCGCCGCCTGTGGCGCGACGACCCGTGGTGGCCGTGGTGCTGGGTGGTGGGGGCGCGCGCGGTGCGGCGCATGTGGGTGTGCTCCGCGTGCTCGAACGCGCAGGTGTGCCAATCGATATCATCACCGGCACGAGCGCAGGCGCGATCGTGGGGGGCTTGTACGCGGCCGGCCAGACGCCCGACCAGATCGAGGACACGCTGCGCGGCATCGACTGGGACGCCACGCTGTCAGATCAGCCACCCCGTTCGCGTCGGGTGCAAAACAGCCGGGCCGATGAGCGGGCGATGATTTCGCGCGAAGTAGCCGGTGTAAGCGAGCTCGAGGTTCGAGCGCCCAGCGCGCTGGTTCAGGGCCAGCAGTTCGATTTCATTCTGCGTAACCTCACCCTGCCGGTTCAGCGCGTGACCGACTTCGACCGGTTGCGTGTCCGCTTCCGTGCGGTGGCAACCGATGCGGCCACCGGTGACCCGGTGGTCCTCGGTGGCGGCGATCTCGCGCGCGTGATTCGGGCAAGCATGGCAGTACCGGCGGTATTTGCCGGGGTTGACATCAATGGACGGCTGTTAATCGACGGAGCCGTATCGAACAACCTGCCGATTTCGGTGGCGATCGAGATGGGGGCCGATATCGTGATTGCAGTCGATATCAGCACGCCCCTTCGCTCGCGAGAGCAGCTTGGTTCGCTGCTCGCCATGATGGACCAGATGACCGGGTTCCTCACAGCCCGCAACACCGCTGATCAGATCACACGGCTGCGGGCGGTCGATTTGCTTCTGCGTCCGCAGCTTGATGGCCTTGCGACCTCGGATTTTTCACAGGCTCATCAGGCGGTGGAATTGGGCGAGCGAGCGGCCGCGCAGGCCATCCATCGGATCGAGGAAATCGCTGCCCTCGCGCGCGTCGACAGAGCCCTGCAGCCGGCGCCCGGTTCACTCACGGCAGGGGCGGCGCCGGTGCTGCCAGTCATCCGTTTTGTACGCTTCGAGAACCCGTCTTCGCTGCGCGACGACGTGCTGCGCGCCAAGCTTGGCGATCTGCTCGATCGCCCGCTCGATCTCGATAGACTCAAGCTCGGGCTTGACCGCATTTATGCAACGGAGGCCTTCGAAAGCGTGCGGTACCGCCTGGATGAAGAGGGCGAACGTACCGGGCTGGTGGTGTCGGTGACGCCACGCTCATGGGGGCGAGACGCTCTGAACTTTGGTCTGCGCATGGCGGCGGAACGCCGGCGCGGAGCAGAATTCGACTTTGGCGTGGCCTACGAAGCGCGGGCGATCAACGAACTCAACGGCAAATGGCGAACCGAACTTCAGCTTGGCCAGAGCACCCTCCTTGCCACGGAAATTTACCAGCCGCTTGATCCTGCGGAATACTGGTTTGTGAACGCCCGTCTTGGTGCGTCCGACACGCTACGAAAGCGCTACGTGAACAATCAGGCGGTGTCGGAATATGGCATTGCGCGAACGGGTGTCCTGGCAGCGCTCGGTGCCAACGTCGATCGCTACGGCGACGTGCGCGCCGGCTTCCGGCGCTATGTCGGTCACACCCGGCTAGCCGTGGGTGAACGCGATCCCTATCCCCGTTATCAGTTTGATGAGGCAAGTGTTTTTGTCTCCACTGAATTCGAGAACCTCGATTCCATCCGTTTCCCGCGGTCGGGTGGCCGCCTGCTGCTCATTCGTACCCACTCCTTACCGACTCTTGGCGCGAGCGCCGACTATCGGCAGTTCGAGGCCCGCGCGACCGTCGCGCGCAGCTGGTCGGCGCACACGCTGATCGGCCAGGCGAATGTCGGGCTCACCACCGGCGGCAGCGCACCGCTTGAAGCCCAGTTTTCCATGGGGGGGCTTTTCACGATGCCGGGCTACAACATTGATTCACTGCTCGGTCAGCACCTGGTGCATTCATCGCTCACCTACATGTATTCATTCGGTCGCGTCGGCTTGCTGCCGGTTTACCTTGGCGCCTCCTGGCATGCGGGCAATATCCGGGAGGAGCGTTCAGCCATCCAGGGTTCACGGTTACTCCAGGGCCGGGCCGTGTTCGCGGGCACGGACACTCTGATCGGTCCAATCTATCTGGGGGTGGGCGCCTCCCCGGGTGTGGGCAGCGCCCTCTATCTGAACCTCGGTCAGTCCGCATTCTGATGATCATGCAGGCATTCGAGAACGGGACGTCATGCGCACGCTCGATCTGATCGCCGAGCGGCGGATTCGTGAGGCGATCGAGCGCGGTGAGTTGAAAGACCTGCCCGGCGAGGGGCGACCGCTTGAACTGGACGATGACCGCCTGGTGCCCGAAGACACGCGTGCCATCAACCGGGTGTTGAAGAACGCGGGGTTCGTGCCCCCAGAGGTCCAGGCCCTGCGCGAGGCGGCTCAGCTGGAGAAGACGCTGTCTGAAGCCGGAGCTGCCAACCCGACGGATCGGCGCCGTGGCGTCCAGCGCCTCGCTCTGTTACGAACCCGCATCGAGGTGGCTTATCTGGATCGTGTGATCGACCGGCTGTCACGGCGCGCGTCCTGAGCGCGCCG
>JAGWXN010000317.1 GCA_018969885.1 Betaproteobacteria bacterium
AACCGGGCCCGTCGGGCTGGTAGTCAAAGGGTTCAACCGCCAGCCAGCCGCCGTAAGACTGTCTTGCCAGCGCTTGCAGAATAGGCGCGAAGCGGTCGTCGCCCTGCCCAGGCGCGCGCAGGTTCCGGTCATTGAACTGAATGTGGGCCAGCAGCCCGCTTGGCCAATGGAGATCGATCACCTGTTCAAGCGGCAGCGCTTCGGTTTTTCCGCCCGAACAGGTATCGAGCATGGTTCGCAACCCCGGCTGATTGATATTGCGCACCACGGCCATTCCCTGCTCAACCGTGTTGATGATCGAGGTCTGATCAACCGAGAGCGGCTCGACGCAGTACTGAACCCCGGCCCGCGTAGCAGCCGCGCCCACCTCAGCCCAGCATTCGGTGGCCAGTGCCAGCGCTTCGGCATGTGACTGGCCTGGCCACACCGACCGTTGTTTGCCGGAGCCATGAACCAGGTAATGGCCACCCATCAGCGCGCAAAGCTCCACGCACCTCACCATCCAACGCGCGGTACGGCGTCGAGTTGCTTCATCGGGGCTGGTCATGGAGAAGCCCGCTGGCTTCACCAGCAGCCAATGCAGCCCCGAGATCGCCAGGCCGTGATCGGCCGCGACCGAGCGAACCTGCTCCGCGTCACGGTCAGAGATCGTGGTCGGGTCATCGGCCAACGTGAAGGGCGCAACCTCAAGCCCGGTGTAGCCCAGCGCAGCCGCCAATGCGCACTGCCGATCAAAAGGAAGATCCCCAATCACCTCATTACAGAGCGAAAGCCGCTTCCCGAAGCCCTTGGCGGTTGGAGTGGAAGAAAATGTACTCATCGGTGGGCGATGTCCTAGGAGCCGGTCACACGTTGCCAGAGCCGCCGTGCCGCCGGGACCTGCGACAGCAGCACGATCAGAACGATCAGCGCCAGCACGGCGCTCAGCGGTCGGGTAAAGAATGGCAGCAGACTGCCATCGGAGAGCACAAGCCCGCGCCGAAGCGTTTTATCGACGATATCGCCCAGCACCAGTCCGAGCACAAAGGGCGCAACCGGATAGCCGCGCCGGCGAAGGAAAAAGCACACTAAGCCCACGCCCATCATCACCCACACATCAAAGAGCCGCTGGCTGATCGAGTAGGCGCCCAACACGCAGAGCACAAATACGATGGGCATGAGCACCTCACGCGGCACCCTCAGCACCCAGAGAATGGGCCGCACCATAACGAGCCCGAAGAGCAGAATGGCAAGGGTTGCAACCAAGGTGATCGCCACCACGTCGAACATGAACTGCGGCTGGGTGGTCATCAACATGGGGCCGGGTTGTGCGCCGTGAATGATCATGGCAGCCATCAGCACCGCTGCCGGCGCGGACCCCGGAATGCCCAGCGCAAGCGCGGGAATCATGGCGCCGGGCACGGCCGCGTTATCACCCGTTTCAGCGGCAATCAGCCCCTCCACCGAGCCCTTGCCAAACTGATCGCGCTCGCGACTCGCGCGCCTCGCGGCGGCATAAGAACTCCAGGCTGCCATGTCTTCGCCCACGCCGGGGAGAATGCCGATAAACACTCCAATCAGACCCGAACGAATGATGGTGCGCCAGTACTGCACCACATCTCGCAGCCGCGGCAGAATGGAATCGACCGACTCGGTCATCGCGCGCTGCAGCGGCGCTGACATCACCATCAGTACTTCGGCAAAGCCGAACGCCCCCACCAAAGCGGGAATCAGCGGAATGCCACCGCTCAGATCATGCCAGCCGAAGGTGAACCGGTCGTAGGCATGAACCGGATCCTGACCGATGCCCGCCACAAAAAGGCCGAGCAGACCCATCAACCAGCCCTTGATGGGTTCCGAACCGGTCAGCGTTCCCGACATCAGCACACCAAGAAGGCCCAGCCAGAAAAACTCGAACGCGCCGAACTTGAGTGCGAACTCCGCCAGAACCGGCGTGAGCGCAGCCAGGCAAAACACACCAAACAAGGACCCCGCCACCGAGCCGGTAGTGGCGATGCCCATGGCGCGTCCGGCCCGGCCTTGCCTTGCGAGCTGATTGCCATCGAGGCAGGCGGCAGCGTTGGCGGCCGTACCGGGAATATTGAGCAGAATCGAGGTGCGGCTACCGCCATAGATTGCGCCCACGTAGACGCAGACCAGCACCAGAATGGCGTCGGTAGGCTGCATGCGTACAGTGAGCGTGGTGAAGAGCGCAATGCCCAGGGTAGCTGACAGACCCGGCAGAAGACCGATCACGATCCCCACCAGCGTAGCGCCCAGCGCATAGGCAATCTGCCAGGGCCCCGTCAGATTGACGAGGGATCCGAACAGCATCGTGAGTCCGTCCAGCGCCGCCTCCGCCTCAGGGAAGTCGGACCAGGAACACGTCCTGGAACAGATGGGCAATCACCAGTGCAGCGATACCCGCGGTGATTGCGATACGAAAGACGAGGCGCGCACGCGGGCCGGGCGAATCGTTCCAGCTGAGCGTCAGCATCCAGACGAACATGACGACGGCTGCGGCGATCGCAAACGGTATCCGCCCGAGCGCGCCAAATACAAAGATCCCGGTGAGGCCCAGGATCCCTGCGAGCTTGCGCCAGGCAATGGGCGCGGGCGGGTCTGAATCGACGCTCGCTGGTGCGAGTGCGAGCGCAAGACCAAAGACCAGCATTAACAGACCCAGTACGCCAGGCACCAGACCCGGCGCGGACCAGGGCTCGATATTGAGCGATTCGAGCCGATCCATTCGCCAGGCCCCGATCGACACCGCGGCACCCAGCACCGCCCAACCGAGGCCTGGTCTCATCACGAACGCAATTCGCTCAGCGACGAATGCCGATGGACTCAGGCGTGACCTTGGCCATGCCCGCGTCCTGAAGCAGGAACGCATCCGAGATCACGGTTGGCCAGACCGCGTCATAGGCGGCCTTGCCGAAGAGCGGCGTAAAAAGCGCGCCGCGCGACGTGGCATAGGATCGGATCTTGTCGGACTTTTCGATTCTCTCGGCCCAGAGTTTCTCGACGGTCGCGACGACTTCTGCCGGAACGCCCTTCGGGATGAAGATACCGAAGCCGGTGGTCACCTTGGGGAAGTTCTGCACGAATTGCGTGATCGGGGGAATGGTGCCGAACCCTTCGATCGTCAACGCGGTATCGGCCACCACCGCCAGGGGACGCAGACGCTTGGCCTTGATCATCTCGGCCATTTCGACCGCCAGCTGCGTAGTGACCTCGGCTTCGCCGGCCACCGTGGCGACCACTGCGGGGTTGCCGCCATCGTAGGTGACGTGACGATACTTCGCACCGGTGGCCTTGGCGATGGTTTCCATTGCAAAGTGCCCGGATGAACTATTGCCTGCGGTGGCGACCGACACCGGCTTGGCTTTCATCGCTTCGAGGAGCTGGGGCAGGGTCTGATAGGGCGACGCGGGGTTGACCGCCACGATCGACACATTGGTGACCGAAAGGAACAGGTGAAAGTCGTCGACCTTGCTGTTCAGCATGCCCAGAAGCGGATAGGTGCCCAGTTGCTTGGCCGCGCCCGCCGTCCAGGTGTAGCCGTCACGTGGGGCTTCCATCGCGTTTTTGGTGCCGATCGACCCGGCGCCGCCCGGTTGGTTGACGACCACGATTTTCTGGCCCAACGCCGGTTCGAGCTCGGCGGCCGCCAATCGCGTCACCTGATCGGTGGCCCCGCCCGCGGCCCACGGCACGATGATGGTGATGGGTTTGGAAGGCTTCCATTGCGCAGCCGCAGGGCCGGACAAGGCAAGCAGCAGGCCTGCTGCGAGGGGGGCGGCGAGCGCCAATCGGCGGCTTGAATTCATGGGTCTCCTCCTGAGTTGTCGGTATTCAACCGTGAACTCTAACCCCGGGGGGTGAGCCGGACAAGGCCGGGGCCCGAGCGGATGGTTCGGTAATTGGTACGCGCTCAGAACCAGGACGCAGAATCGGCACGCGGCGGGCGGCCTTGCGC
>JAGWXN010000318.1 GCA_018969885.1 Betaproteobacteria bacterium
CCATTGAGCGCCGCAATCAGGCCCAGGATATCCGTGAACTCCTCAGGATGGTTGACTGATGCTCACTCTTTCCGTTGAAAGCGCGGGCGATTTGCCGCGTACGCTCCATGTAGAAAAACTGCCCTGTGTGATCGGGCGATCGTCTCCCGCCGATATCGTTCTCGGGGGATGGCGCGTGGCCCGTGATCATGCGCGAATTGAAATCGATGCGGCGGGCCTGAGAATCGTCGACCAGGGAAGCCTCGCAGGCACTCAGGTCAATGGCGAACGCATCGTGACGTTCGGTCCCCTCACGGAGTCCGATGAAATCGTGATCGGTGGGCATCAGCTTCGCGTGCTTGCATTGCCCGGCCTCGCGCGCGCGATCAACGTTGGCCGACCCCTATCCGATACACCGGGGCTATTACATTCTCTGGCGCAAAGCGAGCCCATCCAGGGTCCCGGAGGCACAGGATCGGATCGCTATGTGTGGCGACGACTCTTGCACCGCAGATTGCTCAGCCAGATCGACCTGCAGCGACAGGACATCCGGATGTTGTCCGGCACACAACTGCGGGAGCAGGTGGGGCGAACGCTTGAAGACGTCATCCGCAGCGAATCAGCGCTCCCTCCTGACATTGATCGCATCACGCTGATCCGCGAAGTACTCGATGAGGCCGTGGGGTTGGGCCCGCTCGAAGGGCTCCTTGCCGACGACACGGTCTCCGAAATCATGGTGAATGGAACCGCACCCATTCATGTTGAGCGGTCCGGAAAGATCGAGCAGACCGCGCTTGCGTTCTCCAGCGATGACGCGATCCGATCGGTCATTGATCGGATCATCGCGCCGCTGGGTCGTCACGTTGACGAAGGATCACCTATGGTCGATGCGCGGCTCGCGGACGGATCGCGTCTTAACGCTGTTCTCCCTCCCCTCAGTCTGTCCGGACCCGCAGTCACCATTCGACGATTCAATCGCCGGCTTTACATGGCCTCGGATCTGGTCAAGCTCGGAACGTTGTCGGCGCAGATGCTGGCGTTTCTGAAGCTCTGCGTGACCAGTCGTCGCAGCATCGTGGTGTCTGGTGGCACCGGCGCAGGAAAAACCACGCTGCTGAACCTGCTCTCCGGTTTCATCGGTCAGGACGAGCGGGTGATCACCATCGAAGACGCCGCCGAATTGCGACTCGACCACCGCAATTTGGTGTCCCTGGAAGCGCGCCCCGCAAACTCTGAAGGGCGAGGGCTCGTGAGTGTGCGAGATCTGGTGAGAAACGCGCTCCGCATGCGGCCCGACCGAATTGTGGTCGGAGAGTGTCGAGGCGGCGAGGCGCTGGACATGCTGCAGGCCATGAACACGGGCCATGACGGATCGCTCACCACCGTGCATGCCAATAGTCCGCGCGACGCACTGTCCCGGATTGAAGTGATGACACTCATGTCCGGGGTCGATATTCCCCTGCAGGCGATTCGTGAGCAGATCGCGTCTGCGGTTCACATTGTGGTGCAGCAGGCACGGTGTCCCGACGGCAGTCGGCGCGTAACCGATATCTCGGAGGTCACCGGTATCGAAAGCGGTCGCATCCTGATGCAGTCTTTGTTTCGGCTCCAGTCGATTGAAGGGCGGGTGCCGCAACACCTTGCAACTGGGCATATTCCTCAGTTTCTCGACGGAAACCTGAACGTGCGATCTGCCGGCCTCCTCGATTTGTTTGGATCGGCAGCATGAGTGCGCACACCTTCCTGATCCTCGCAGTGGTGGCATCGGCGCTCGCCCTCTTTGCCGTCATTGCCGCGCTTGGGTCGGCCGTATTCGGGCAGCAGCGCGCGGGTTTCAACCGCCGAGTCGAGCGGCAGCTTCGCGATCTCTTCATTACGATCAACCCGGCCAAACTCTGGATGCTCCAGTGCGTGGGTGCACTTACTGTCGCAGTGTTGGCTGCGATCATCACCTGGAATCCCTTGATGGTCGCGCTCGCAGCACTGCTCGCCATGACACTGCCTCACTTTGTCATTGTGCGGCTGCAACACCTTCGGCGGCAAAAGCTGCGCCGACAGATTCCTGACATGCTGATGCTGATCGCCGGTTCGCTGCGCTCGGGAAGCGGGTTGTCCGTGGCTCTATCGCGAACGGCGGGCGTCAGCCCCGCGCCTGCCCGGCAGCACCTCGAGTGGTTGCTGGGTGATCTGAAATTGGGAATCTCGCTTGCCGACGCGCTCGCGGCGTTTGAGCGGCGCGCGGCGGCGGAAGAAGCTACGCTGATGGCCACAGCCATCCGGGTCGGTGCCGAGACGGGCGGGCCGCTTGCGCGAACGCTTGAATCGCTGGCTGATTCCGTGCGGAGGCGGCTGGCACTCGAATCACGAATCCGCGCGCTCACCGCTCAAGGCCGCCTTCAGGCCTGGATCATGGCGCTGCTACCGGCGCTGGTGCTGGCCTTGCTGGCGCTGGTCGACCCCCCATCGTTCGCCGAAATCACGATGACGCGTGGCGGTCGCATCGTGCTGGCTGCGGTGTTGGTCGCCCAGTTGGTCGGATTCCGCCTGGTGCGACGAATTGTGACGATCGAGGTGTAGCCATGAGCGCCATACCTGCCCCGCTCCTTCTTCTGTTCGCGTGCTCGGCGGTGTTGGTCGTCATTTTTATCGCAGAGGTGATTCGACAACTGCCCACTGACCCGACCGCCCGGCGTGAACGTCTGCCCCTGGCCTGGCGCGCTGCATGGCCGCTCTTGCTCGCACTCGGCGCAGTGATTCGCCCCGTGATGTCAGCACGACTGTTTCGATCGATCCAGCAACGTCTGGCCCGAGCGGGCCTGGATCAGGTGATCGCCCCGCAGCATATGATCGCCGCCCAGTGCCTGGCGGCCGGCCTCGCAGGTTCGCTTGCACTCTCTTTGGGTAGATTGGGCATATCGATCCCTGGTTGGACATTGCCGGGTGTGTTGGCCTTGGCGATTGCCTGGCCTTTGATCTGGCTGCGCGAGTCAGTGGTCCGGCGAGGCGAAAGCCTTCTCAGGCAGTTGCCATTCCTGATCGATCTGCTTGCCATGTCAGTCGAATCGGGGTTGCCCCTTGCGGCGGCCCTGCCACAGGCTGTCGAGCGCTTGCCAGCGGGGGCGTTACGCGACGAATGTCGGCGGCTGATGCGTGATGTGAAGGCCGGAATGCCCCGAGACGAGGCGCTCCGTACGTTGGCGGCGCGGCTCGAGCTCGCCGCTGTCACTCAGTTCACGCTCGCGGTGTCAGCCGCTCAGCGCGACGGAGGCACCATTGTTCAGACGCTGCGCGCCCAAGCCGAGCAGCAGCGTAATGACCGCTTTACGCGGGCCGAACACCGCGCGGCGCAGGCACCCGTCCGTGTTTTGTTTCCCCTGGTGGTGTTCATTTTTCCTGGGACGCTTACAGTCGTGCTGTATCCCGTCATCAGCCGCATGTTCAGTGAGGTGGCCAGATGGCAGTGAAAGCCGCATTACCGCCGACACGTCTCCATCTGCGGCGTGCGCGCGGGTTTCTGGGGCGCCTTGTCGGTCTGCTTGGGCGCAGTCGAATGGGGCATGACGAGGCCTTTCTCATCGAACGCTGCGCAGCGATTCACACCATCGGCATGCGGATGCCGATTGACGTTGTGTTCCTGTCAGCGCACGGCGTTGTGATCAACATCTACAACTGTGTTCGGCCTGGCCGGGTGCTTCGATGCCCGGGCGCTGCGCACGTCCTCGAACTCGCTGCAGGTGCGGCTGCTCAACTTCTTCTCCGACCCGGCGTCACGGTGGCGTTCGGTCCGGCCACGCTCTGCATTGCATTCACCGAAAGGGAGTTCCCATCATGAATCACTTACGCCGTGTTGGTGCGCTGCGGGCGGGGCTAGCACTCTCGCTCATTCTTCTCGGTGGGTGCGCCTCGATCGATCCCGATGGCGAATGGCGGGGGACGCCGGAGGCCCGTCTTCGCGCCTG
>JAGWXN010000319.1 GCA_018969885.1 Betaproteobacteria bacterium
CCGGAGACGATCTTTAGTCTCTGCGCGCAGGGTGAAGCGGGTATCGCAGCGGCCGAGGCCGCAGCGGAACAGATGGCCGCCCGAGGCTGGCGCGTGCTGGCGTTTGCCGAGCGGACCGATGCCCGCTCGAATCCCGCGCCGGCTGCACCCGCCACGCCGTCCGGCGGCAACCCAGAACCACTCGCCTCGCAGCCGCTCACGCCGCGCTCGAACGCCCATCCCCCCATCACAGGCGGCCGAATCAACACGACCGGACTCACCCTGCTTGGTCTCATCGGCGAACGCGACCCCCCGCGCGAGAGGGTCGCCGACGCCATCGCGCGATGCCACGCGGCGGGCATCCGCACGATGATGGTAACCGGCGATCACAAGCTCACCGGCCTCGCGATCGCGCGTGAACTCGCCATCAGCGAGGCATCAAGCGGCATTCCGGGGGCGGCTGTCGACGGGCTGGAACTCGAGCGCATGGATGAGGCGGAACTCCGCGAGCGCATGGCGTCGGTTGCGGTATTTGCGCGTGTGCAGCCGGCGCAAAAGTTGCGAATCGTGGAGGCGCTGCAAGCCGAGGGGCATGTCGTTGCCATGACCGGTGACGGAGTAAACGACGCCCCAGCGCTCGCACGCGCCGATATCGGAATCGCCATGGGGGCGAGCGGCACGGATGTCGCACGCGCAGCCGCCGGCATGGTGATCACCGACGACAATTTCGCCACGATCACACACGCCATCGAGGCTGGTCGGGCCATCAACGCGAATGTGCGCAAAGTAATCCTCTACCTGCTCGCGACGTCAATCGACGAAGTGCTGCTACTGATGCTCGCACTCCTCGCCGGGTGGCCACTGCCGCTGACCGCGGTGCAGATCCTGTGGATCAACCTGGTCACTGAAGGCACCCTCACCCTCAACCTGGTGATGGATCCCGCCGATCCGGACGCCATGCGCAAGCCCCCCGTGCCCGCTGACGCGCCGCTGCTCGACCGGCCGATGCTGATACGGGCGGGTCTGATGGGTCTCACCTCGGCCGCCGCAGCGTTCGGCTGGTTCGCCTGGGGGCTGAACCACGGCACCGAACCGGCGGTTCTGCAGACCGAAGTATTCACGCTGGTCGCGATCAGTCAGTGGTTCAACATGCTCAACTGCCGCAGCGCCACGGCGAGCGCGTTTTCGCCAACGCTGCGCTCCAACCGATGGCTTGCGGCGGGGCTTGCGCTCTCGGTCGCACTACAGCTGTCGGTGCTCTACGTGTCGGGAATCGCCGCGGTTTTTCATACGGTCCCGCTGCCGGCGTCCTCACTCGCGCCCATCGCCCTGATGGCGAGTGCGGTGCTCTGGGTGGAAGAGCTCCGAAAAGTCGCTGTGCGTAGACGGTTGTAAAGCGGGTGCTCGCCGATGCGTGCGACCCGACTCGGCACTGCGCCCCCATCCGCCCCCGCGCCCCGGGACCGGCCCTACCCCCCACGTTCACCCCATCCCGCTCGTTCCATTGATGAATCAACGTTTCGTGTATTAAACTGCCATATCCCTTTGATGCGAGACGCCGCCCATGAGCAACGCCCCCGCCGCCAACGCGCCCGTGTTCAACGAACGCGGTCTGCTCGACCCCCTCACCCCGCCCGAGGCCGACATCCAGCGCTCGCTGATGCAGCCCTCGGGGCAGAGCTTCTCCGACTGGATGGAGAGCCGCGTCGCCCGCCGCTCCACGCGCAGCTACGACTGGAACGCACTCAAGTTCCAGGCCGACTACGACCCGCGCTACCGCCGCGCCCAGATGCGCTATGTCGGTACCGGCGGCACCGGCGTCTCACGTGACAGCAACGCCGTACCCTCGGCACACTTCACCTTCAGCACCATGGTGATCCCGGCCGGCAACATCGGGCCTTCGCACATCCACTATGACGTCGAAGAAATCTTCTTCGTGCTCCGTGGCGCCATGAAAGTGATCTGCGAAAAAGACGGGCAACGCTGGGAGGCTGTGCTGGGTGAGCGCGATCTCATCTCAGTGCCGCCGGGCGTCTATCGCGAAGAGCAGAACATCGGCGATGAAGACGCGCTCATGTGCGTGATGCTGGGCTCTCCCAAGCCCATCACGCCGGTCTACCCCCCCGATTCGCCGCTCACCAAAATCAAGCGTGATCTGGGACGATGAGCACCGCACCCGCCCCTGCTCCAACTCCCGCCATTATCACGGTGGGCGAGCTGGTTGCGCGTTTTCTCGAGGCCTGCGGCGTACGCGCCGCATTCGGCGTGATTTCGATCCACAACATGCCGATTCTCGACGCGTTTCATCGCCGTCAGCAGATTCGGTTCGTCTCGGCCCGCGGCGAGGCTGGTGCGTGCAACATGGCCGATGCCTATGCACGCGTCACCGGCGTATTAGGTGTCTGCGTCACCAGCACCGGCACCGGTAGCGGAAATGCGGCGGGCGCCATGGTCGAGGCCCTCACCGCCGGCACGCCGCTCCTCCATCTCACCGGCCAGATCGAATCGGAGTACCTCGATCGTGATCTGGGTTTCATTCACGAACATCCGGCGCAACTCGCCATGCTGCAGGCGGTGGGCAAGGCCGCCTTCCGGATTCGGAACCCCGAGACGGCGCTCGCAACGCTGCGTGAGGCGGCCCGGCTGGCGTTCACGCCCCCTTGCGGACCGGTCAGCATCGAGATCCCGATCGACATTCAGGCGCGCACGCTGCCGCTGCCTGGCGATCTCGCGCCCCTGACGCCAAGCCCGCTCGCGCCGGCGCAAACCGAGGTCATCGTACTGGCCGATCTGCTGTCCGGTGCCCGCCGGCCCATGCTTTGGCTGGGCGGCGGCGCCCGCGGGGCCCGCTCGGCGGTTGAGCGCTTCATCAGGATGGGCTGGGGTGTGGTGAGCTCGGTCCAGGGCCGGGGCATTGTGCCGGAATCGCACCCGGCCACCCTGGGATCATTCAACCTGCTCAAGCCCGCGGAAGCGCTCTACCAGAGCTGCGATGCGATGCTGGTGGTGGGCTCTCGGCTACGCAGCAACGAAACGCTTCGCTACAAGTTGAAACTGCCCGACGCGCTCTACCGGATTGATGCCAACGCACTCGCACACAACCGCGGATACCCCAGCCGGCATTTCGTCCACGGCGATGCGCAACTCACCCTTGATGCGCTCGCAGACGCCCTAGAGGGCAGGATGCAGATCGACCCCGCCCTGCAGGCCGACGTCCATCAGACGCGTCGCGCATGCGAGACGCAGGTCGATGCCACGCTAGGTCCCTATCTGGCCCTCAAAAAAGCCCTTGCCGAGCGCGCCGGCCCGGCACTCTGGTGGGTACGCGACATCACGCTATCAAACAGCATGTGGGGGAATCGCGCGCCGGCGCTCGATCACCCCCGCGCAGGCGTGCATGCGCTCGGAGGCGGTATCGGTCAGGGGCTCGCGATGGCAATCGGTACGGCCATCGCCGACCGGCTGCATGGGCTGGGTCGACGCACCGTGGCACTGGTCGGTGACGGCGGTTTCATGCTGAACGTGGGCGAACTCGCGTGTGCGGTGCAGGAGCGCGCCGATCTGGTTGTGCTGCTCATGAATGATCAACGGTACGGCGTGATCCGCAACATTCAGGATGACCTTTATGGCGGCCGACACTGCTATGTTGATCTTCACACCCCGCGCTTCGAACAATTCTGCGCAAGCTTGGGCGCGGGCTATCACCGCCTCGACAACCCTGCCCATACCGACGCGGTCCTGAGTCTCGCGCTGGCTGAGCGCGGCCCGGTGGTGGTCGAGATCGACATGCAGGCCTGGGGGCCATTCGCTGCCAAATTTGCCGGGCCGATGCTGAAAAAGGATTGACCCGTCATGAGCGACAACACCATGCAGACGTACTTCGCAGGCGAATGGCGTCATGCGCAGGGCCCTCGTTACGAGACCTTCTATCCACACGACGGGAGCGTCGCGG
>JAGWXN010000320.1 GCA_018969885.1 Betaproteobacteria bacterium
TCACATAGGTGATCCGTCCGGTGAGGTCGAATGCGCGCATGCCGGTGAGCAGGGAATCCTCCATGGCCTGGCGAAAGGCGGTTTCCGCCGCAAGCGCTGCCTCGGCCCGGCGGCGAGAGGTGGTGTCGCGCGCAATCGCATACAACATGGTCTGCGATTGCGGATCGCGGCGAACCGACCACTCGAGCCAGCGCCATGCATCGCCGCCGCTGCCACGATCGGTGGCGGGCATGAATCGAGCCTCGAAGCTTGTGGCGACCTGCCCGGGTCGCGCGACGGAGGCGATGGCCTGCGCCACCTGCTGCTGATCGTCAGGGTGCGCGCGCTCGATGATGTTGGCGGCACCGCGTTCAGGCGCGAAGAACTGTTCGAAAGCCGGGTTGCCGCGGATGAGTGCACCGTCGCGTCCGAGGACGCACAGCGGATCCGGTGACAGCGTAAACAAGCGGTCGCGCTCGAGTTCGGCGCTCAGGCGACGCCTGGCATGCCGCCCAAGCAGCAGCAGAATCATCAGCATGGCCACCGTGAGCCCCACGACTGCAAGTTGTAGCGGGTGCTCGAGCAGCGTGTCGGCCTGACCTGACTGGGTCCAGTGAACAGCGCCCAGAAAAATCGCCATCAGGATCACAAAGCCGCCCATGGTGATGCCATGGGTGATGGTGAACCAACGGATTGCGCGGAGCGTGGCGGCGGATTCTGCGGAACGGGGCATGTGCGGGGGAGCGCGTTAGGTTGCGGCGGGGCAACGGAGTTGCCGCATGGAGCAGCACCAATAGATTGCTCGAAAGTGTAAAGAGACGCGGGCGCCCCGTCTAACTGGCGCCGCTCGCTGATCGAGTAAATATCACATCGTGAAATAAAATTGCGGATAATGAAAATTTTTCTTGCCCTTTCCGACGCGGGTTTCTAAAATCTCGCGCATCCCCACCGGCTGCGGCCCATGAGCCGCTGCGCCATTCAGGAGACCCGAATGTCCGCCGTTCCCAGCCAGTTGCCCGCTGCCAACGATCCCCTCGATTCCGATCCGCTCGAAACCCGTGAGTGGCTCGATGCGCTCGAGGCGGTGATTGATCGGGAGGGCCCTGACCGTGCCCACTATCTGCTCGAGCAGATGATCGACACGTCGCGCCGAAGCGGCGCCCACATTCCGTTCTCTGCCAACACCGCCTACGTCAACACCATCCCCACGCAGCTCGAAGCGCGCTCGCCCGGCAATGCCGAGTTCGAGGAGCGCATCCGCTCGTATGTGCGCTGGAACGCCATGGCCATGGTGGTTCGTGCCAACCGTCATAACCCGCCCGATGGCGGCGACCTGGGCGGCCATATCGCCTCCTTCGCGTCGCTCGCCACCATGATTGGCGCAGGCATGAATCACTTCTGGCATGCGCCCAGTGATGATCACGGCGGCGATCTGGTTTACTTCCAGGGCCATGTGGCGCCCGGCATTTATGGGCGCGCATTCGTGGAGGGGCGCCTGTCCGAAGCGCAGCTCGAGCGTTTTCGCCAGGAGGTCGACGGGCAGGGTCTTTCGTCCTACCCCCATCCCAAGCTGATGCCCGATTTCTGGCAGTTCCCCACGGTGTCCATGGGACTGGGGCCGCTGATGGCCATCTACCAGGCGCGTTTTCTCAAATATCTGCACGCGCGGGGCATTGCCGACACCAGTAAGCGGAAGGTCTGGGTGTTCTGCGGTGACGGTGAGATGGACGAGCCCGAATCGCTGGGCGCCATTGGCCTGGCGGCTCGCGAAAAACTCGACAACCTGATCTTCGTCATCAACTGCAATTTGCAGCGGCTTGACGGTCCGGTGCGGGGTAACGGCAAGATCATTCAGGAGCTTGAAGGCGAGTTCCGTGGGGCGGGCTGGAATGTTCTGAAGCTGATTTGGGGCTCGTATTGGGATCCGCTCCTCGCTCGCGACCGCGAGGGCATCCTGCGCCGAATCATGGAAGAGACCGTGGACGGCGAGTACCAGGCCTTTAAGGCGAACGACGGCGCGTTCGTCCGCAAGCACTTCTTCGGCAAGCACCCCAAGCTGCTCGAAATGGTGTCGCGCATGACCGATGACGACATCTGGCGTCTGAACCGCGGCGGCCACGACCCGCACAAGGTGTATGCGGCGTTCCACGCAGCAGTCAATCACCCGGGGCAGCCCACCGTCATCCTTGCAAAAACCGTGAAGGGCTATGGCATGGGGCGTGCGGGGGAGGCCAAGAATCCCACGCACCAGCTTAAGAAACTCGACGCTGCCACCATTCGCGAGTTTCGCGACCGGTTCAATATCCCAGTCCCGGACGACAAGGTTGACGAGCTGCCTTTCTATCGGCCGTCCGATGACGCGCCCGAGATGCAGTACATGCACGAACGCAGGCGCGCACTCGGCGGTTACCTGCCGCAGCGGCGACGCCAGGCCGATGAGCAATTGACCGTGCCAGGGCTTGACGCCCTTCAAGCGGTCCTCGAGCCCACGGCGGAAGGCCGCGAAATTTCCACCACCCAGGCGTTCGTGCGCATTCTCACTGCGCTCACCCGCGACAAATCCATCGGTTCGCGCGTGGTCCCCATCGTGCCCGATGAGGCCCGCACCTTCGGTATGGAGGGCATGTTCCGCCAGCTTGGCATCTACGCGCCCGAGGGCCAGAAATACACACCGGTCGATAAAGACCAGGTGATGTATTACCGCGAAGACAAATCGGGTCAGATTCTCGAAGAGGGCATTAACGAGGCGGGCGCATTCAGTTCATGGATTTCAGCCGCCACGTCCTACTCCACCAACAACCGGGTGATGATCCCCTTCTACATCTACTACTCAATGTTCGGCTTCCAGCGAATCGGCGATCTGGCCTGGGCTGCGGGTGACATGCAGGCACGGGGCTTTCTCCTGGGCGGCACCTCAGGGCGAACAACGCTCAATGGCGAGGGGCTGCAGCATGAAGACGGACACAGTCATATCCTGTCATCCACCATTCCCAATTGCGTGTCCTACGACCCCACCTATGCGCATGAGCTGGCGGTGATCATCCAGGATGGCCTGCGCCGCATGGTGGGCGAGCAGCAGAATGTTTTCTATTACCTCACCGTGATGAACGAGAACTACGCGCATCCGGGGCTTCGCAAGGGCGACGAGGAAGGCATCATTCGCGGCGCCTATCTGCTCCGACCCGGGCGTGCGAAGGCCGATCATCGCGTGCAGCTCATGGGCTCGGGCACCATTCTTCGCGAGGTGCTGGCGGCCGCCGAAATGCTGGAGAGCGACTGGGGCGTCGCCGGCGACGTGTTCAGTGTCACGAGCTTTACCGAGTTGCGTCGTGACGGGCTGGACGCCGATCGCTGGAATCTGCTCCATCCCACCGAAAAGAAGCCGCGCAAGGCCTACATCACGCAGCTCCTCGAGAAAACCACTGGCCCCATTGTGGCGTCCACCGATTACATGAAGCTCTTCGCCGATCAGATCCGGCCGTTCATGCCCAAGGGGCGTGATTTCCGTGTGCTCGGTACCGATGGCTTCGGACGGTCTGACTTCCGTGCCCGGTTGCGCGAGCACTTTGAAGTGGATCGCCGCTTTGTGGTGCTGGCGGCGCTGCGCGCGCTCGCCGACGAGGGCAGTATTCCCATGAAGAAGGTGGCCGAGGCGCTGACGAAATACGGCATCGATCCCGACAAGGCCAACCCGCACGTTGCCTGAGGCAACCTCCCGAAATCGGAAGCGAGTTCACGATGAGTCAGTCCATGGAAGTGCAGGTCCCCGACATTGGCGATTTTGCTGAGGTCGAGGTCATTGAGATTCTGGTCAAACCCGGTGACACGATTGCACTCGAGCAGTCGCTCATCACCGTTGAGTCCGATAAGGCCTCGATGGAGATTCCGAGCGCAGCAGCGGGCGTGGTCCGCGAGATCAGGGTGAAGCTGGGCGACAAGGTCGCG
>JAGWXN010000321.1 GCA_018969885.1 Betaproteobacteria bacterium
GCCCTGAGGCTGCTCAGCCGGTGTAGCGCGCCGGGCGCTTTTCAAGAAACGCGGCCATTCCTTCGCGCGCGTCCGCTGAGGCGTAATTGGTGTTGACCTGCTCGCGCTCAACCGCCAGTCCGGCATCGGACAGGGTGTCGCCGGACGCATCGATACAGGCGCGGATGGCGGCCACGGCAGTGGGCGACCAGCGTGTGATTTCCCGGCCGAAAGCGATGGCTTGATCGCTCACGCTGGAGTCGGTCGCCGCAATGCGATGAATCAGGCCGATTGCATGCGCTTCCTCTGCCTCCACCGCTCGCCCGGTCAACAACATGTCCAGCGCACGGGCGCGCCCGATCAGAGCGGGAAGCAGTTGCGTGCCGGCGTAAGCGGGAACCAGCGCGAGCTTCACCTCGGGCAGCGACATCTTGACGTGTGGGGCCGCAATGCGCAGTGTGCAGGCGATGGCCAGCTCGAGCCCGCCGCCATAGGCAAGACCGTTCATGCCCGCCACGCTCAACAGGCGTGACCGATGCAGCCGAACAAGGAGCGCGCGCGCAACGTCACTTTTCGCCATCCGCTCCTCGAGCGTGAGGCCTTGCAGTTCGCCCAGATCGGTGCCAGCGCAGAACGCGCGGTCGCCCGCGCCAGTGATGACCAGCAGACGCGCGCGTCGGGCCTCGAGCTCGCTGATGCAATCGCCCAGCGCCTGAACGACGGCGCGGGTGAGCGCATTCATCTTGCCGGGGCGTTCAATCCGGAACAGCGCGCCCTCGGGCAGCGTCTCGATGCTGAAGTCAGCCATGGTGGATTTCCAAAAAGTCGTGGGCGATGTCAGGCCGCAATTCTAAGCTTGCGATAAGAACGGGCCGCCAGGGGCTTCAGTTGCGGCGCACGTCCGTCTGCGGCATGGTGAGAGGATATGAGCGCACACCATGTCATCTGATTCGCCCCTAATCCCTATTCACCTGCTCACCGGTTTTCTCGGAAGCGGCAAGACCACGCTCCTGAACGCGCTCCTCAAGTCGCCGGCGTTCGCCAATACCGCCGTGATCGTTAATGAGTTTGGCGAGATCGGGTTAGACCATTTTTTGATCGAGCAGAGCCAGGACAACGTGGTGTTGCTCGATGCGGGCTGTCTGTGCTGCACGATTTCCGAATCGCTCCACGAAACGCTCGCCGAACTTCACGCGAAAAGGGTGCGAGGCGAGGTGCCGCCTTTCGAGCGCGTGATCGTTGAAACGACCGGGCTTGCTGATCCGGGCCCCATCCTGAACACGCTCCTCGGCCATCGGCTGGTGACCGCGCACTACCGGCTTGAGGCGGCCATCGTGACTGTCGATACCCAGCATGTTTTGGCGCTGATCGATGAGCAGCCTGAAGTTGCCCGGCAGATTGCGGTGGCCGATCGTCTGGTGCTCACCAAGACCGATCTGGCGGATGACACGGAAGCGATCCGGTCGCGATTGCGCGCGCTCAACGCCTGGGCGCCGATGGTGGTGTCGGTGTCCGGAATGGCGGCGTTGGAAGCGTTCGCGCCGCTCGACCGTTATCGGCTGACGCGAATCCCGGCGGCCCGCCACGTCGATGGGCACAGCCACGACCACAGCCACGCGCCCCATCCTCGTGATCTGAACCGCCACGATGCCCGCATCCGCGCCGTCTGCCTCACGTTTGATTCTGCTGCTTCCTGGTCGGGTATCGCAGCCTGGTGGCAGTTGCTCTCTGACACCCTGGGCGATCGGCTGCTCCGATGCAAGGGGTTGCTCCGTATCGCGGATACCGGCGAAAGCGTTTTCATTCAAGGCGTACAGCGGGTCTTTCATCGACCCGAGCGGCTGCCCGCCTGGCCTGATGCCGATCCTCGGTCCAGGCTGGTGTGCATTGCCCGCGACGCCGATGCGCGTGAAATCGAGGCAACCCTCGCCGCGCTCCAGTGCCCGGCCGGAACGGATCCACGCGCTGCGGCGGCTGAAATACGCGCTTTGATCGCGGGGGAGCCCGACACGGTGGGGCAACCGTCCGGTACCATCTGACGAATCTCTCTTTTCCATGCCGCCAGGTCTCTAGATGTCCGATAGTAACGATTGGTCCTTCCCTGAAGAATTACGCCCGCGCGTCCAGGATCTCGAATTCGATCTGGTCGCGGCGCTTGACGCGGTGGTGGAACTGCGCGCTGAAGTTCCCGATGCAGCGTTTACAGCGGCCACGCTGGGGACCGAGCGCGGGGGCAATGCGGTGGTGATCGGGGGCGACGGTCTGGTTCTCACCATTGGCTATCTCATCACCGAGGCCCACACCATCTGGCTTACCACTCGGGCTGGGCGCGTCGCGCAGGCCTATCCGCTCGCCTATGACCAGGCCACCGGGTTTGGTCTGGTGAAGGCGCTGGCGCCGCTGGAAGTGCCCCCCATGCAGCGAGGCAGCGCCGCAGATGTCGGACGTGGCGACAGGGTGTACATGCTGAGTCACGGCGGACGCCGCCGCGCGCTTCGCACTCGAATTGCCGACAAGCGTGAGTTCGCAGGCTACTGGGAGTACCTGCTTGATGAGGCGCTTTTTACCTCGCCTGCGCACCCGGAGTGGAGCGGCGCGGCCCTGGTAGATGGCGGTGGCCGGCTGATTGGCATCGGCTCGCTCCTCACCCAGGAAAGCGCTGAGGGCGAGACTTCGCAGGGCAATATGTCGGTGCCTATCGATCTGCTCGAGCCCATTCTTGCCAACCTGATCGAAACCGGACAGTCCGGGCTCGCTGCCCGGCCATGGCTGGGCATGTATGTGGGCGAGTCCGAGGGGCAACTGGTCGTTGCGGGCGTGAGTCAGGGTGGCCCCGCCCAGCGCGCCGGCGTTCGCACCGATGACATGGTGCTTGACGTGGCCGGTGAACGCGTCGCGTCGCTGGGTGATTTTTTGCGCGCGGTCTGGCGAATCGGTCCGGCGGGTGTGCCGGTCCCGATCACCCTGGCGCGTGGTGCTGAACTGCTCCGACTGTCGATCCGCTCCATTGATCGCAATGACATGCTGAGCCGCCCGCAACTTCATTGAATCGCTCAAGAGGTCCGCGTGAGTTCCGAATCTACCGTTCTAAGTGAGCTCGATCAGTTTCTCGCGGCGCGCCAGGTGCTGCTCGAGCACCGCACCTCCTGGCATGCCGCGGTGGCAGGGTTCCGCTGGCCGCGACTCGAGCATTTCAACTGGGCGCGTGACTACTTTGATGGCATTGCGCTTGGCAACAAGGCGCCCGCCCTGCACATCGTCGAAGAGTCGGGCGACGAGGCGCGCCTCACCTATGACGAGCTGCGCATCCGGTCCAACCAGGTTGCGTCGTTCCTGGTCGAGCGGGGGGCGCGCCGGGGCGACCGGATCCTCCTCATGCTGGGAAATGAGGTGGCGCTCTGGGAAACCATGCTCGCAGCCATCAAGCTGGGGGCGGTGCTGATCCCGGCCACCACGCTGCTCTCGGGCGACGATCTCGCCGACCGCCTGCGCAGAGGGCGGGTTCGCTGGGTGATCACCAATGCGGCGGGGGTGGGCAAATTTACTGCGCTCGCTCCGGACGCACTGCATGGGGTGGGGCTCATTTCTGTGCGCGCCGCGTCGGTTGCAGGCTGGACCGATTTCGCGCTGAGCGTGCAGGCGTCCACTCAGTTCACCCCGCCTGAGCCCACGCGCGCCCACGATCCGCTCATCGAATACTTCACCTCGGGCACCACTGCCCGGCCAAAGCTGGTTCAGCACACGCAGTCGAGCTACCCGGTAGGTCATTTATCCACGCTCTACTGGCTGGGATTAAAAACGGGAGACGTGCACTGGACAATCAGCTCACCCGGCTGGGCCAAGCACGCCTGGAGCTGTTTTTTTGCGCCCTTCAACGCACAGGCCTGTGTCTTCATCTACAACTACACGCGCTTCAATGGCCCGGCCGTACT
>JAGWXN010000020.1 GCA_018969885.1 Betaproteobacteria bacterium
GCCCTCCGGATGGCGATCGAGGCTGACCCGCGTCTCGAAGGCCGCATTCCCTCCACCAAAGAGGCGCTCTGAGTGACGACCATTGCCGTCGTCGACTATGGCATGGGCAACCTTCGCTCGGTGGCGAAGGCGCTCGAGCATGTCGCCCCAAAAGCGCGCGTCATCATTACGGGTGAGGCGGCGGCCATCGATGCTGCTGACCGGGTGGTCTTCCCGGGACAGGGCGCCATGCCCGACTGCATGCGTCATCTGGCGGAGTCGGGCCTGCGCGAATCGCTTCTGCGGGCCGCGGCCACCCGGCCGCTTTTTGGTGTGTGCGTGGGTGAACAGATGCTGTTTGATTGGAGCGCGGAGGGCGACACACCGGGGCTTGGCCTTCTCGCCGGCAAGGTGTTGCGCTTTCCCGACGATGTCATGCGAACCGCCCAGGGTGCCCGCCTCAAGGTGCCACACATGGGCTGGAACCGCGTAGACCCCACTGGCGGACACCCGCTCTGGGAGGGTATCGCCTCCGGCGCGTTCTTTTATTTCGTGCACAGTTTCTTTGCGGTGCCCGACGATCAGCGGGTCATCGCCGCCACGTCCGAGTACGGCCTTCGCTTTACCTGCGCGGTTGCGCGGGATAACATTTTCGCTACTCAGTTCCATCCCGAAAAAAGCGCGGCCAACGGTCTCAGGCTCTACGAAAACTTCGTCAGCTGGAATCCTTGAGGGCGGCGAGCCCCGATTCCCCCACTTCCGCGCCAACCAACCCCCTTCTTCCAATGCTGCTGATTCCCGCAATCGACCTCAAGGACGGCCGCTGCGTGCGGCTTCGACAAGGCGACATGGACGATGCCACCGTGTTTGCCGATGACCCCGTCGCCGTGGCGCGCACCTGGCTTGAGCGCGGCGCGCGCAGGCTCCATCTGGTGGACCTCAATGGCGCGGTGAGCGGCCGACCGCGCAATGAAGGCGTGATCCGCGAAATCCTCGATGAAATCGCTGGCCGCATCCCGGTGCAGCTGGGTGGCGGCATCCGCGACCTGGACACCATCGAGCGCTATCTTGATGGCGGACTGTCCTACGTGATCATCGGTACCGCTGCGGTCAAGAATCCTGGGTTTTTGCATGACGCCTGTGGCGCGTTCCCCGGACAGATCATCGTCGGGCTCGACGCGAAGGATGGCCGGGTGGCCACCGACGGCTGGAGCAAACTCACCAAACATGATGTGGTGGACCTCGCCCGCAAATTCGAAGACTACGGCGTCGAAGGCGTGATCTATACCGACATCGGTCGCGACGGGATGCTGACGGGCGTCAACATCGACGCCACTGTGCGGCTCGCGCAGGCGCTCAAGGTGCCGGTGATCGCCTCAGGCGGCATCGCGGGCATCGAGGACATCGATCGCCTTTGCGAGGTTGAGGACGAAGGCGTGGAGGGCGCAATCCTCGGGCGCGCGCTCTACGAAGGCAAGCTTGACTTCGCCGCGGCGCAGCAGCGCGCCGATGAGCTGAACGGCTGAGCCGCGCGTGCTCACCAAGCGCATCATCCCCTGCCTGGATGTCACCGCAGGCAGGGTCGTCAAGGGCGTGCGCTTTGTTGAACTGCGTGATGCCGGCGACCCGGTGGAGATCGCCCGCCGCTACGATGAGCAGGGCGCCGACGAGCTCACCTTTCTCGACATCACTGCCTCGAGCGATGATCGCGACATCATCCTGCATGTCATCGAATCAGTGGCCGATCAGGTCTTCATTCCGCTCACCGTGGGCGGCGGTGTGCGCGCGGTCGAAGACGTGCGCCGGCTCCTCAACGCAGGCGCCGACAAGATCTCGATCAATACCGCGGCCATCCAGAACCCGCGGCTGGTTGCCGATGCCGCGGGTCGGTTCGGCTCGCAGTGCATCGTGGTGGCGATTGATGCCAAGGCCGATGGCCCAGGGCGCTGGCAGGTTTATACCCATGGGGGCCGCCGTGGCACGGGGCTTGATGCGGTTGCCTGGGCGCGCGAGGTCGAGCGCCTCGGTGCCGGCGAAATCCTCCTCACCAGCATGGATCGCGATGGAACCCGCCAGGGATTTGACCTGGGGCTCACCCGGGCGGTGGCCGATGCGGTCGGTATTCCGGTGATTGCTTCCGGTGGGGTCGGTGGTCTCGAGCATCTGGCGGAGGGCGTGACCGAGGGGCGTGCCGATGCCGTGCTCGCGGCAAGCATTTTTCACTTTGGTGAATTCACCGTTGCGCAGGCCAAGCGGCTGATGGCCGGTCGCGGTATTCCGGTGCGGCAATGAGTGAGCCCACACAAGCGGCGAATGCCTCCGCGGGCTGGCTCGATGATGTGCGCTGGGATACCGCAGGTCTGGTGCCCGCCATTGCCCAGGATGCGAAGAGCGGGCGGGTGCTGATGGTTGCCTGGATGAATCGCGAGGCCTTGGCAGAAACCGCCGACACAGGGCGTGCGGTCTACTGGTCGCGCTCTCGCGGACGGCTCTGGCGCAAGGGCGAAGAATCGGGGCACAGCCAGCGGGTACATGAAATCCGCCTCGACTGTGACGGCGATGTGGTGCTGCTTTCAATCGAGCAGGCGGGCGACATCGCCTGTCACACAGGCCGTCAGTCATGTTTTTTCAGCCGCCTCGAGGCTGGTGGCTGGGTGGCGGTTGACCCCGTTCTGAAAGATCCGGAGCTGATCTACCGATGAACACCCCCCGGTCGGATGCGGCCCAGTCGATTCAACCCCACCGCACCCAGGCGGCCGAGCCTGCCGCCGAAGCGGTGCTTGCGCGCCTGGCTGCGGTCATTGAGTCGCGTAAAGGCACCGATCCGGGCAGTTCCTATGTTGCACGGCTGCTCGCGCGCGCGCCCGATTCGGTACTCAAGAAAATCGGCGAGGAAGCCACTGAAACCGTGATGGCCGCCAAGGACGGCGAGCGCGAGCGCATCGTTGCCGAGACCGCCGACCTGTGGTTTCACTGCCTGGTCATGCTCGCCCACTATGGGCTGGGACCTGACGATGTGCTTGCCGAACTCGCGCGCCGGGAGGGGCTGTCGGGTCTGGAGGAGAAAGCGCTCAGGAAGGCAATCGCACGTGAAGGAGAACAGGCTTGAAGCATGATTGCATTTTTTGCCGCATCGTTCGGGGTGAGATCCCGGCGAAGAAGGTGTACGAGGACGACGACATCCTCGCGTTTCATGACATCAACCCCAGTGCGCCGGTGCATGTCCTCATGATTCCGAAATTGCACCTGGAAAATCTCTATGACGTCGATTTGTCACATCAGACACTGATCGGAAAGCTGTTTGGAATGGCTGGCATGTTGGCGCGTGAGCAGGGGCTGCATGACGGCTTCAGGGTCATTGTGAACAACGGCAGGGTCGGCAGGCAGGAGGTGTATCATCTCCACGTCCACGTGCTGGGCGGACCCGAACCGCTGGGCTCGGGCAATTTGCGCCGCTGAGCCGGCATCACCAGGAGCAAGGAACAAATGGGAGCGATGAGCATCTGGCACTGGCTGATCGTGCTCGTGATCATCATGCTGATCTTCGGCACCAAAAAGCTGAAGAACATCGGCTCTGATCTCGGCGGAGCAGTCAAGGGCTTCAAAGAAGGCATGAAAGACGGCGCTGACAAAGCGGCCGCCGACGCTCAGGCGCCGGCGCAACCGCCGCCGGCGGCTGCGCCCACGCAGCAAGTCCCGCCCGCGCAGGTGGCTGCGCGGACCATCGACGTGGAAGCCAAGGAAAAGCACTGACGGGCTGCGCGTCCGGTCTCTGACAGGCGAGCGGCTGGCGAAGCCGCTCGCTTCGTTTTGAGCGCCGTCCTCGCGCCGCCCCCGAGCCCCGCATGTTCGACTTCGGATTCAGCGAGATGGCCGTCACCGCGCTGGTAGCGCTGGTGGTGCTGGGCCCCGAGCGCCTGCCCCGGGTAGCGCGTCAGGTTGGTCAGTGGTTGGGCAAGCTTCAACGCTATGTGACCGATGTGAAAGCCGATATCAATCGGCAGATGGATCTGGAAGATCTGCGTAAGCTCCAGACCGAGGTCACGACCGCTGCTCGCGAGGTGGAGTCTTCGGTCAAGTCGGTGGTCGACGGTGCGCAGGCCCAGTTCGATTCACTCGCGTCATCGTTTGAGGGTGATTCCAAACCCCCCGAGCCGGTGACCGACTGGGATCGCATCTACGCCGTTCGTCGCTCGCGTGACCGTATCCGCGATCGCCGGATCGAGCGCGACCGCGAACTCAAACGCAAGCGCCCGAAGCGGCGTTTCTATCGGAGCTGAGTGCGTCGCCCATGGCCCAGGAAGAAAGCTTCATCTCGCATCTGGTCGAGCTTCGCGACCGGTTGATCAAGTCGCTCATCCTCGTCTTGATCATGTTCGGCGTGTGCTTCTATTTTTCGCGCGACATCATGCTGTTCCTGTCGCTGCCGCTTTATGAAGCGATGCCCCCTGGCGCCAAGCCGGTATTCCTCGCGGGCGAGGGCGCATTCTTCACGCTCACCAAGGTGGCGTTTCTGTCGGCTTTACTGTTTTCATTGCCCTGGGTGCTTTACCAGGCCTGGGCATTCGTTGCGCCCGGGCTCTATGAACATGAGAAGCGGTTTGCGTTGCCGCTCATCATGTCGAGCGTATTTTTTCTGGTGGTCGGGATCGGGTTTGCCTACATGTTTGTGCTGCCCGCTGCTTACAAGTTTTTCTTCTCGTTTGCCGAGGGCACCGGCGCCGAGATCATGCAGGACCTGCAGAAATACTGGGACTTCACCCTGGCGATTTTCTTTGGCTTCGGGGTGGCTTTCGAAGTGCCGGTGGTGGAGATGCTGCTGGTCAAGCTCGGCATGGTCACTCAGCAACAATTACGCGACGTTCGTCGGTATGTGATTGTGGGTGCATTCGTGGCGGCGGCCATTCTCACGCCACCCGATGTGCTGAGTCAGTTCATGCTCGCCATTCCGCTCATCCTGCTCTACGAGTTGGGCATTTACCTGGCCGGATTCATCAAGGCCTACAGCCGTAACCCCGAGAGCACAGAGTCCGATGCCGCCAAGGCGGAGCCTCCGGCATCCGAAGCCGCTGCCGCAGGCTCCTCAGCCGATTCCGGTACGGGGGGTGCGGTGAGTGCAGCGCCTGCCGAACCGATCGCTGCCTCCGCGGGTGCATCGGGCTCCCCAAGCGCTTCGCCTGACAAGCCGCCAGGCTGATGCTTGTGTTCAGACCGGGTTCGGATCGTCGATGAACTGCTGCGCCAGGCCCAGCGCTTGCGCGGCCGCCTGCGCAAGCGCCTGTACACCGTAGCGTTCGGTGGCGTGATGGCCTGCTGCGAAATAGACCAGGCCGAGTTCACGCGCCAGATGCGTGGTGCGCTCTGAAATTTCGCCGCTCACAAAGGCATCAGCGCCTGATTTAGCGGCTTCAACAATCATGTCCTGTGCGGCCCCGGTACACCATGCGATGCGCCGGATCGGTCGATCGAGCGTGCCGACCATGACCGGCGTCTGCCCCAGTCGACGCTTGAGGTGGGCAGCAACCTCGCGCGCGCCCCGCCGGTCTGGAAGCTGGTGCCAGCTGACCAGGTCGTATTCGCCCAGCCGCCCGTCGGTTTGCCAGCCCAGGCGACGGGCGAGTTGGGCGTTATTGCCCAGTTCAGCATGCGCATCAAGCGGCAGGTGGTAGGCAAACAGATGAATGCCCGCCTCGAGGAGTTCGCGCACCCGTGACAGCTGCGTGCCGACGAGGCGCGGATCGTCGCCTCGCCAGAACCAGCCGTGATGGACCAGCAAGGCGTCGGCGCGTGCGGCTCGAGCTGCCTTCACAAGTGCCAGGCTCGCAGTGACCCCACAGACGAGCCGGCGAATCGGGCGCGTTCCTTCCGCCTGCAGACCGTTTGGGCAATAATCCTTGAAGCGGTTGGTCTCGAGCGTGGCGTCCAGCCAGTCGCCGAGCGTCCGTGCGCTCACGCTTCTCACACCTGATCGGGTGGCTGTGCCGCCCGTTTTTGTTTCGGCTTTCATGCTCAGAAAACTCTGGTTGCTGTTTGCGCAGACGGTCGTCGTCGTCCTTGCGATTGTTTTCGTGATCGCGACGCTGCGGCCCGAGTGGCTGCCGCGACGGCTGTCGTGGCCCGCCGCGCTGACCGTTGGGGCTGGCGGTGCGAGCGGGCCCGCGGAGGCGCCACGTGAGGCGGCGATTGTGTCATACGCGTTCGCCGCGCAGCGTGCGATGCCTGCGGTGGTCAACATCCACACCACGCGCGCCGGGCGCCTCCCCCCCGGCCATCCCATGACCGACCCCTCGGTGAGACGGTTTTTCGGCGAGCCCGTGCCGCCCGATCGGCAGCCGTGGAGCAATCTCGGATCTGGGGTACTAGTGGGCCGCGATGGCCACATCCTCACCAGCCACCATGTGGTGGAGTCCGCCGATGGCATCGTGGTGTTGCTTGCCGACGGCGCGCGCGAACGCGCAAGGCTGGTGGGTAGCGATCCGGAAACCGATCTGGCCGTGCTGAAGATCGAGCGGCGTGATTTGCCGGGCATCGAATTCGGCGATTCCGAGTCGCTCCGAATCGGCGATGTGGTGCTTGCGATCGGTAATCCCTTTGGTGTCGGGCAGTCGGTCACCATGGGCATTGTGGGTGCCCTGGGCCGCAGTCAGCTCGGCATCAATACCTTCGAGAATTTCATCCAGACCGACGCCGCGATCAATCCGGGGAATTCGGGTGGCGCGCTGGTCGATGTTCGTGGCCGGCTGATCGGCATCAACACCGCGATCTACTCGCGAAGCGGTGCGCCGGGGTCACTCGGCATCGGCTTTGCAACGCCGATCTCCACCGCGCGGCTGGTGCTGGAACAGATTCTTCGCGACGGAGCGGTCACGCGGGGCTACATCGGCGTCGAGCCGCAGGACCTGACCCCGGAGCTCGTCGAAGCCTTCAGGCTTGCCCGCCGCAGCGGCGCGCTGATTGCGTCGGTCATTCGGAACGGTCCGGCTGAGCGGGCGGGCGTACGACCCGGCGACATTCTGGTCGCAGTCGAGGGGCAGGCCGTGACCGGTACCACGGCCATGCTGAACGCCATCGCCGGGCTGGTGCCCGGGGCGCGCGCACGATTGAAGCTGGTGCGTGAAGGGCGCGAACTCGAAGTCACCGTGACCGTGGGCAAGCGCCCTCAGCCGGGTAGCCGCCGCGAGTAGGGCCGTATGACGGTTCGCCCTGCCTCAGGGCGGACTCAGACGGATGCCCGGATCGACCTGGGCTGCGGCGATCGCTTCGGCCAGACGATCGGGTTGGCGGGCCTGCACATGAAATAGGAGCGCGCCGCGCCTCACGGTGTCGCCGCGGCTACATGCGAGATCAACGCCCGCGTGGGGGTCCGTCGGCGCGCCGGCCAGTCGGGCGATCGCCGAAATTCGGCGCGCATCGATTGCAAGCACCTGGCCGGCCTGGTCCGTGGTGATCGGGTGGGAATGAAGCGGTGTTGCATCCGGCCCAGGCCGCGCGCCCTGTGCGTCGATGATCGCCTGCATGGCTTGCCGGGCAGCACCGCTTTGCAGCAGTTCGAGCGCGCGAATCTCGCCCCGCCGTACATCGCTTACGCCCGGGTCGAGGGCAAGAATGCGCGCGGCAAAGAGCACAGCTTTGGCGCGTAGATCGGCCGGCGCAAGCGGGTCACAGTCAAGCACTCGCAGCACATCGCGCACCTCGAGCGCGGGTCCGATACCACGACCAATCGGTGCTGACCCGTCGCTTGGGTAGGCTCGCACGGTCATGCCGAGCTGGGCGCCCAGCCGATCGAATGTGGCGGCGAGTTCGCGGGCGTCTTCGAGCGTGGTCACCTTTCCGTGGGGCATGTAGGGGATATCCACCACGACATGGGTGGAGCCTGCCGACCATTTTTTCGACAGGATCGAGGCCACCGACCAGCGCCGGGTATCCAACCCGAGCTGGCGCTCGAGCCGATGCATGCTCTCGTCGAGAATGGAGTGATTGAGCCTGCCGTTCCAGGCGATACAGCCGCCTGCACGCTCGACGGTCGCGCGCAGTTCGGCGGGCGTCAGATCCACCCGCGCAAGCACCTCCATGGCGTCGGCCGTGCCGGCCGCCGAGGTGATGGCGCGCGATGAGGTTTTGGGAATCAGCAGACCGTGTGCGGCGACGATCGGCACCACCACCATGGTGACCCGGCTGCCTGCCGTACCGCCCAGTGAGTGTTTGTCGACGACGGGGGTGCGGCGCCATTCCACGCGGGGCATGAGCGTACAGCGCCAGCGCGCCACGCAGGCAAGCTCATCATCATCGAGATCATGGGCGCAGGCGACGAGAAGCGCGTTGCGACCGGCTTCGTCGAGCGTTCCGTCGATGACTGCGCCGAGCAGCTGCTGCCAGGCGGGCTGGTCGAGTCGCCGGCCGGCGAGCTTATCGCCGAGCAGTCTTGCAGCGGCGGTGCTGGGACGGGCGGGCGCGGGTGGGGGCTCGGGCGTCTCGTTGCCCGATCGTTGATCACCCAGGTTCGCGACGATTGCATCAAGCAGTCGGATAGCGCCGGTGGGCAGATCGCCGTCGTTCATGACCTGCACCACGTTGAGCGTGGCGGGATAGGGGGCGCGCGAGCGAGCAAGGCGGCGGCTGATGTCATCGGCAGACTCGCGGCCCCGCGCGGCAAGGCGTGCCGCGATCAGTTCGGCCGGCGCATCGATCTCAATGACGACCAGCCTTGGCACGCGCAGGGCCAGTTCAGCCGCCATGCCACGCGAGCCGTTGGCAATGACATGGCGTCCGGCTGCCAGATCGCCACGGAGTGTCGCGGGGAGCCCATAGCGCAGCGCATGGGCCTCCCAGCTGAGTAGAAACTCGCCCCGCGCCTCGCGCTCGAGGAACTGGCGCTCGGTACAGGCTTCGTGGTCTTCGCCACCGCTTTCCGCGGGCCGCGTGATGACGCGCCGGGCAAAGACAAAGCGGCGAGACGGCAGCCGCGTCCGGAGCAGGTCGATCAGGCTGTCCTTACCGACCCCGCTTGCCCCGACGACGTAGAAGAGCGTGCCGCAGTGGGGTTGCGCGGCCGACGCGAGCGCGGCCGCCGCGGGCAATGAGGACTCACCCGTCACTCGTCCAGCCCGATATCGACCGCGGGTGCACTCTGGGTGATCTTGCTGGTCGAAATATAGTCAACGCCGGTCATAGCGATGGCGCGGATGGTGTCGATCCGGATGCCCCCAGAGGCCTCGATCTTGGCGCGACCCGCCACGATACGCACGGCCTCGGGCATCTGCGCCACGGGCATGTTGTCGAGCATGATCACGTCTGCGCCAGCGTCGGCCGCTTCGCGAACCTGCTCCAGTCGGTCGCATTCGACCTCGATCTTGGTGAGAATAGGAAGCTTCTGCCGGGCGCGCTTGACCGCGCTGGTGATGCTGCCCGCCACCGCAATGTGGTTGTCCTTCAGCATCACGCCGTTATCGAGGCCGAGCCGGTGGTTGACGCCGCCGCCGCACACCACCGCATGCTTTTCCAGCATACGCAGTCCCGGGGTGGTTTTGCGGGTGTCGATCAGGCAGGCACTCGTACCCTCGATCTCGGCGCGATAGCGGGCGGTTTCAGTGGCGATACCGCACATCCGCTGCAGGATGTTGAGCGTGGGCCGCTCTGCGGTCACGATGCTTCTCGCCGACCCCGATACGGTCAGAAGCCGCGTGCCTTTGTCTACCCGTACACCGTCTTTCACCAGCGCCGTGACCGACAGGGTGGGGTCGTAGCGCTGGAAGATGCGCTGCGCGATGCCGATGCCCGCGATCACCATGGGCTCCCGGGCATTCATGTGAAAGGTGGCCTGCGCGTCTTCATCGATCATGAGTTGCGCGGTGAGGTCGCAGTAGCCAATGTCTTCGGTGAGCCAGAGGTCGATCAGCCGGTCGACCTGGAAGATGTCGTACATGAGAGCTCCGTGAGGAAGTGAAGAAGTCAGGAAAGCGAAGGCGAGGCCGCTGCACCCGGTCCGCCGCCTTGCCGGCTGCGGCGATACCGCCAGCCGATCCAGGCGATCGCTGCAATGGCGGCCAGCAGATTGAGCGCGGCCGAGGGCATGAACATGAGCACTGCAAGAATGCCGAAGGCGAAGCGCGCAGGCATCCCGAGCGCACCGAATGCGTAGTCCTCGAAAGCGATCGTCATGACGATCGACCCCAGCGCGGTGGCAAGACACACCCCGACGATATCGAGCACGGCGCCCTCGAGGAGAAGCTCGGGGCGCGCGACGAACACCACCGGCACCACGAAGGCCACCGCGGCAATGCGGCAGGCCAGAAATCCGATCGGCATCGGGTTGGCCTTTGCAATGGAGGCGGCCGCAAAGGCAGCGACCGCCACCGGCGGCGTGATGGCCGATACCGCCGCGTAGTAGACGACCAGCAGGTGCGAGGCCATGGTGGACAGGCCCAACGAGATGAGCGCGGGCGCTGCGAGCACCGCCGAGAGTGCATAGACCGCGGGTACCGGCATGCCCATTCCGAGCACGACGATCACTGTGATTGCAGTGAACACCGTGAGCGCAAAGTTACCCGAGGCAAGGAGGAACAGACCGGAGCTGATCTTGCCGCTTAGATCGGTCATGGACAGGGTGCCGATCACGAGCCCGGCGACCGCGCAGGCCACTCCCACCGTGATCATGCGCTGCATGCCTTCGATCAGGGCTTGACCCAGCCGCTTTGGCAGATCCGATAGCGGCCGGCAGCGGAGCAGGATCACCGGAACCAGCGCCGCGCAGGCAACTGCCCCGGCGAAAGCCGGCCGGTTGAGCGCAAGCACCGCCCATGCGATGGTGACCAGCGGAATGAGGTAGATCCAGTCGCGCCGCAGTACCGCGCCCACCTTTGGAATGTCGGCCTGCTCAAGTGGCGCGAGGCCAGCGCGGTGCGCCTGCAGCGTCACAGCGAGGTAGACGCAGAGGTAATAGAGCAGCCCGGGGATGATGGCCACCAGCGCGATGTCGCCATAGGGGATGCCGGTGAAGTCGGACATCATGAAGGCGGCTGATCCCATCACCGGCGGCAGGATGGCCCCGCCCGTTGAAGCGGCCGCTTCGATTGCCCCCGCTCGCACGCGTGTGAATCCGGTGCGAATCATGAGTGGAATGGTGAACGATCCAGTGGTCACCACGTCGGCTGTGGGCGAGCCCGAGATTGAGCCATAGAGGCCCGACGAGAGCACGGCCACCTTGGCCGGGCCGCCCACCTGACGGCCCACCAGGGCATTAGACAAGTCGTGAAAGAAGTCGCCCCCGCCGAAGCGGTCAAGGAGCGCGCCGAACAGCACAAAAATGAACACCAGATAAGCCGCCACCTCCAGCGCCGGTCCGTAGAGGCCGTTGTTGGTGAAGACCAGCTGGTCGATCATTTCGGGCACGCTCATGCCTCGGTGAGAGAACGCGCCGGTGAGCTTGTCGCCGAGCGCCGCATAGCCCAGGAAAAGGCCTACCAGCAGGACCAGTACGATGCCGATGGTGCGGCGCGTGGCCTCGAGTACCAATCCGATGAGGACGATTGAGACCGCTACATCGGCGGTGCTGAGCGGATCGAGGACAGGCAGCCGATCCTTGTGCACATCGTGCATCAGCACGAAATAGGCGCAGCATCCAAGCGATACCAGCGCGAGCAGCCAGCCGCTCCAGGTTTCAGTGGTCGGTCGCCGGGCGTTACCGGTGGTGTGCAGAAACGCAAGCGACAGGACTCCGCCCAGAAAGAGGTAGAGCCCGATCGCCTCATCGATGTAAACGCCGGCTGCGACCGCGATGAAGGTGACCGCAAGACCGAGGCACAGCACGGCGCTCAGAATTCGCCCAATAGGCCCGAGCGCGCGCGAGCGCCCCGAGCCGATCCAGTCTAGCCAAGTCATCGAAGGATTCCGTTGAGGGTGGACCAGATCCCGGCCCGGGGTTTATCCGGGGCAGGGGCCAGCGAGAACATAGCGGCGGAGCACACGCGAGATCAGGAACCGGACAGGCCGCACCGGGCGGCAAGCGGCACTTACTTGAGCAGACCCGCTTTGCGATAGGCGGCGGCCGCGCCCGGGTGCAGGGGAAGCGGCGCGACCCGGGTGAGGCTTTCGGGTGTGAGTCGCGACAGCGTGGCGTGCGATTTCTGCAGGAACTCGAAGTGCTTGAGCATGGCCGACACGATGGCCTCGGCCTCGCCATCTTTCATTTCGGCCGCAGCCATCACCACCACGCTGCCGCGCACGGTGGTGGCCGCCTCGGGCGAAAACGCGTAGGTGCTGGCGGGTACGCTGATGGTTTCGGTACCCAGTTGCTTGTTCAGTCGATCGACGGCCTCCGGGCCCAGTCCAATCAGCTTGAATTGCGTATCGCGGGCGGCATTCACGATCTGGCTCGATGGAAACGCGAGCATGTTGATGATCAGATCGATCTGGCCGTTTTTCATCATTGCGAGGCCATTGTTGTAGGCGACGTAATTGAGCCGTCCGCCCCAGCTTTCGATGTCTTTTACGCTGAAGCCGTGGGCGCTGAAGACCGCCTCGCCGGCGACCGCCATGAGCGTGCCTTTGGAGTTGAGCGCGACCCGAACCGGCATCTTGCGCTCGCGGATCTGGTCGATGCTGGTGATGCCTGACGCGGTGGTGGCAAGGATCTGCACGGCCGCTTCAGGGTCGATCATCGCGATCGCGCGGACGTTCTTCAGCGGTTGGGTAAAGGGCTCGATCCCTGCTTCGGCCTGACGCGCGAGCTGCGCGTGCGCAATGCCGAGTTGCACCTTGCCCTGCGACACGAGGAGCAGGTTGCCGGCCTCGCGACCGGGTTCGTAGGTGAACGAAATGCCGGGGTACTCTTTTCGGAGCGTCTCGCCAATGGCCGTACCAACCGCGCTCCAGGCGCCGCCCACCGACCCGCCCGCGAGCGTGACTTTGGCGGGAGCGCCCTGGGCCCCTGCCGCGGCGTGGATAGCGAACCCGGCAAGCGTGGTTGCCGCGCCAGCGAGCAGCCGCCGACGGAAGATATTGGAATGATTCGGCACCGCTGTCTCCTCATGGTGTTGCATGTTTTCACCCGATTGTAGCCGTCGTTCAGGGCCCCGTGAGGCACGGCGAAGGCAGGCCCCGCCACCAGCGGGTTTATTGCACGGCACCAATCGGTTAGAATAAAGGGTTTTCCAGCGAACTTAAGCGATGGATGTTCCATCTCGGACAAGACGATGAGTGAAACTTTGAAACCCTCCGAATCGTCCCGCCGCTCGGCGATCGGTCTAGTGGCCGCGGCGGGGGCAGCAGGCGGTGCGGCCGTTGTAGTCCCTTTTGTCAGCACCTTTGCGCCTTCGGAAAAAGCCAAGGCTGCCGGCGCGCCGGTTGAAATTGATGTTTCTGCTATGCAGCCCGGCGAACTGAAGCGGGTGGAGTGGCGGGGCAAACCGGTTTGGGTGCTTCGCCGTACCCAGGAAATGCTCGCCACGCTGAAAGGCACCGAGCCACAGGTAGCCGATCCCGGGTCGGTACGCACGGCGTATCCCACGCCTGACTACGCGAAGAACCCGCACCGCTCCATCAAGCCGGAATATCTGGTGGTGGTGGGCATCTGCTCGCATCTTGGCTGCTCGCCCAGCGACAAATTCGCCACCGGCCCCCAGCCGTCATTGCCCGACGACTGGTCGGGCGGGTTCCTGTGCCCCTGCCATGGATCCACCTTTGATCTGGCTGGCCGGGTGTTCAAGAACAAGCCGGCCCCCGATAACCTCGAGGTACCGCCCCACCGCTATCTGTCCGACACCCGCATCCTGATTGGTGAGGACAAAGCCGCCTGATCGACGATATGGTCGAGTGGCGTGAAGACCCTAATACCTTACCGGACGATGGGGCGCTCGGTGCGCATAATCGAGAACCCATCACCCCGCTCGTGAAAGCCGCGAGGAGCAACTGAAAAATGGCGCAGCAAAAGCAAGTTGAAACCACTGGCCTTCTTGGCTGGGTAGATCAGCGTTTCCCGCTGACGGCCACCTGGAAAGCGCATCTGTCGGAGTACTACGCTCCGAAAAACTTCAACTTCTGGTACTTCTTCGGATCGCTCGCCATGCTGGTGCTGGTGATACAGATCGTCACCGGTATTTTCCTCGTCATGCACTACAAGCCAGACGCCTCGTTAAACGAAGCAGGCGTGCCGGTGGCCTTTGCCTCGGTCGAGTACATCATGCGTGATGTGCCTTGGGGCTGGCTGGTGCGTTATCTGCATTCCACTGGCGCCTCGGCATTCTTCGTGGTGGTCTACCTTCACATGTTCCGCGGCCTCATCTATGGCTCCTACCGGAAGCCGCGTGAGCTGGTCTGGATTTTCGGCTGCCTCATCTTCCTTTGCCTGATGGCCGAGGCGTTCTTTGGCTACCTGCTCCCCTGGGGTCAGATGTCCTACTGGGGCGCGCAGGTCATCGTGAACCTGTTTGCCGCCATTCCCTTTATCGGGCCGGAGCTGTCGATCTGGATTCGCGGCGACTACGTGGTGGGTGATGCCACCCTCAACCGATTCTTCGCGTTTCACGTCATTGCCATTCCGTTGGTGCTGCTGGGCCTGGTGGCGGCGCATATCGTGGCGCTCCACGAGGTTGGCTCTAACAACCCCGACGGTGTCGACATCAAGGCCAAGAAAGACGCCAACGGTGTGCCGCTTGATGGCATTCCGTTCCACCCCTACTACACGGTGCACGACATTCTGGGCGTGTCGGTGTTTCTCATTGCGTTCTCGGCCATTGTTTTCTTCGCGCCCGAGGCGGGGGGCTACTTCCTCGAGTACAACAACTTCATTCCGGCTGATCCGCTCAAAACGCCGCCCCATATCGCGCCGGTCTGGTACTTCACGCCCTATTACTCGGTGCTGCGTGCGGTCACCGACGACTTCCTCATGTACTGGATGACCCCGTTCCTCGCGCTCTATGGGCTGCTGGTATTGGGCACTGCGCGCCAGGCAAGCGTCAAGGTCATTACCGTGGCTGCGGTAGTGGTCCTGATTGCCGGCTTTTTCCTGGTCGAGGCCAAGTTCTGGGGCGTGGTGGCAATGGGCGCTGCGGTGCTCATCCTCTTTGCCATGCCCTGGATCGATCACAGCCCGGTGCGGTCCATCCGCTATCGGCCAGGTTGGCACAAGTGGGTCTACGGTGTATTCGTGGTGGTGTTCCTGGTGTTGGGATACCTCGGCGTTCAGCCGCCGGAAGAACTGCGGAATCTGGTCGCCAAGATCGGTACGCTCCTCTACTTCGCCTTCTTCATGCTGATGCCCTGGTGGAGTTCAATGGGCGAATTCAAAAGCGCCCCGGATCGCGTCACGTTTGCAGCGCACTGAACGCTGGAGTCTCCAGAAAATGAAAAAACTGTTCGCTCAGCTGGCTGCGCTCCTCGCCTCCGCCGTCATCGCCGGGACGGCGGTCGCCGCCGGAGGCTCGTCCTTTCCGCTCGATCGCTTTCCGGTAGAAAAGCTCACCGATCAGGCAGCGCTCCAGAATGGCGCCAAGCTGTTCGTCAACTACTGCCTCAACTGTCATGGCGCCTCGGCCATGCGCTACAACCGGCTGCGCGACATCGGCCTGTCTGAAGATCAGATCAAGCGTCACCTCATGTTCACCGCCGACAAGGTGGGTGAGCCCATGAAGGTTGCGATTCGCGCCGCAGACGCCAAAGAGTGGTTTGGCGCGCTGCCACCCGATCTCTCGGTGATTGCCCGGGCGCGTGCGTCTCACGATGGCTCTGGTTCCGACTGGCTCTACACCTACCTGCGCGCCTACTACCGCGACGGCACACGTTCAACCGGTTGGAATAACGCGCTGTTCGAAAATGTCGGGATGCCGCATGTGCTCTGGCCTATGCAGGGCGCGCGCGGCGCAACCATCGAGGACATTCGCGAATCACGCGATCCCAAAACCGGAAAGTCGGAAGGCTTTGTGCGCACCACGATCAGCTTTGATGCACAGGGTCATCGCACCGAGGCCACCGACAAGGTCACTGGCGGTCATCCGCATGCGGGTAAAACCATCAAGCTCGGTAAGGCCGAGGGCGGCGGCGTATCGTCTGCCGACTACGACTCGCAGGTTGCCGATCTGGTCGCCTTTATCACCTACATGTCCGACCCCTCCGCGGGAACCCGCGTTCGGCTCGGTGCCTGGGTTCTGATGTTTCTCGCGCTGTTCACGGTGTTTGCCTGGAACCTGAACCGCGTTTACTGGAAAGACGTCAAATAGACGGTACTGCCGTCGTCGCCGGCGTGGTGATCCGGTCAGCCCGCTGACCGTCGCCCCGCTTTCCCTTTCGGCCGAGCATTCACGGAATCCGCCCGCCATGATGGTCCTGTACTCCGGAACCACCTGCCCGTTTTCTCAGCGCTGCAGACTCGTGCTGTTCGAAAAAGGCATGGACTTTGAAATTCGGGATGTTGATCTTTACAACAAGCCTGAAGACATTTCGATCATGAATCCCTACGGCCAGGTGCCCATCCTGGTTGAGCGCGATCTGATCCTCTACGAATCCAACATCATCAATGAATACATTGATGAGCGCTTTCCGCATCCACAGCTGATGCCAGCCGATCCGGTGATGCGTGCCCGGGCTCGCCTGTTCCTGTTCAATTTCGAGCGCGAGCTGTTCGTGCATGTGCAGGTGCTCGAGCGTCGGGATCCCTCGAAGGATGCGCAGAAGCTGCAGGATAAAGCGCGCCAGCAGATTCGCGACCGGCTCACGCAGCTCACGCCCATCTTCATCAAGAACAAGCACATGCTGGGTGAAGAGTTTTCCATGCTTGATGTTGCAATCGCTCCGCTTCTCTGGCGCCTTGACCACTATGGCATCGAGATGCCCAAGACCGCGGCGCCGCTCCTGCGTTATGCCGAGCGTATTTTTTCGCGGCCCGCCTACATCGAGGCGCTCACGCCCTCCGAGAAGGTGATGCGTCGTTGAATCCGTCGCGCGTTGGCGTCGGGCCCTGGCTGAGGGCTACGCCTTCGTCTCGTCAACCGGACGCCCCGCACAACCATGGCTGAGCTGTCGACCAAGCCCTATCTGATTCGCGCAATCCACCAGTGGTGCGAGGACAGCGGCTACCGCCCGTATCTCGCGGTGATGGTTGATGAGCGAACCCAGGTCCCGCGTGAATTTGTCCGCAATGGCGAAATCGTTCTCAATGTGTCGGCGGTCGCCACCAACCGGCTGCAGTTGGGCAATGAGCTGATCGAATTCGAGGCGCGGTTCTCCGGCACGGTTCGCCAGGTGTCGATCCCGATTGAAAATGTGTCGGCCATCTATGCGCAGGAAACCGGCCACGGTATGGCGTTTGATGTGCCCAAGCCGCTCGCGCTAGCACCCGAGCGCGGGGCGTCGGAATCTGGCGGGGCCAATAAGGACGCGCCGGGCGCCGGATCCGCTTCCCCCAGACCCGCTTCCCCCAGACCCGCTTCCCCCAGACCCGCCTCGCGACCTAAGCTGGTCCCCCGTCCGACGCGGCCGCCCGACGTTTCGGATGCGCCGTCCGCGGATGCCGCAGCGCCGGGCGCCGCCGCAGCCTCCACAGGAATCGGCGCGGCGCCGGCAGCGCCTGGGCAGGCTGGACCGTCGCGCGCAGCATCCGACCCTGAGGTTGCAGCCCCCCTGAGCGGTCCGGCCTCTGGCTCAGCGCCGGTGCTTCAGGCGGTTGATTCGAACGTGCCTCCCGGGCGCACGCCGCGGACAGCCTCGCCTAAGGCGCGTCGGCGAGGCAAGCTGTCGGCGGTGCCCGATGGCGCGCCCGCTGGAAGTGATTCCCCAGGTCCGATCATGACGGCGACCGAGTCACCGCAAGCGCCCGCGGCGCCGCAGCCAGCGGGCGCCAAGGCGACCCCTGCAGACGCTTCGAACCCGGCGGCGCCGACCGGATCGGCCCCCGACGAGCCGCCGCCATCGCCACCGGTCCGTCCGCAGTTAAAACGCATCAAATAACCCCACCGCGGCGTATCATCCGCAGCGCGCGGGGCACAGCATTGCCGGCTTAGCTCAGTTGGTAGAGCAACCGCCTTGTAAGCGGTAGGTCACCTGTTCGAGTCAGGTAGCCGGCACCACCGACCTCAGGCGCATCACCCAGCAGCTGAAGCAGGAGGTTCTGATGAGCAGTGCATCGTTGATTTGGCGGCGCCTGGCCGCAGTCGCGCTCGGCGCGGTGATGGTTTCACTCAGTGGATTTGCGCTTGCGCAGGAATGGCCCTCGCGGCCCGTGCGGCTCATCAACCCGTTTACCGCTGGGTCTGCGGTGGATGTGGTGGCAAGGCTCATTGCAGCCCGCTTGTCCCAGAACATCAATGTCCAGTTCATCGTCGAGAACCGCACTGGCGCCTCGGGCAACATCGGCACCGAAGTCGCCGCACGCGCGCGGCCCGACGGCGAAACATTCCTGGTGGGATCGCCCGGCACCATGGCGATCAACCCCTGGCTATTCAAGTCGCTGCCCTACGACGCGGAGAAAGACTTTGTCGCGGTAACCGTGCTGGTGAGTTTTCCGCAGGTGATGGTGGTGAACCCCAAAATTCCAGTGACCACGGTTGCCGAGTTTGCAGCCTGGGTGAAAGGTCAGCAGGGCCGGGTCAATTTCGCTTCATCCGGGCAGGGCAGCACCTCGCATCTTGTGATGGAACTGATTCGCGCAGAAGCGAAGCTCGATATGACGCACATACCGTTTCGCGGTGGATCGCCCGCGGTGCAGGCGGTGATTGCCGGTGATGTGCAGGTGGCGGTCGAGGGGCTCCCGTCGCTGCCCGGGCATCTGGCGGCAGGAACGATTCGTCCGCTTGCTGTGACCTCGGAGCGTCGCAGCGATGCGCTCCCGAATGTGCCGGCGCTCTCCGAAACCTATCCCGGATTTGATGCGGCAGCGTGGGTCATTCTGTTTGCACCGGCGGGCACGCCGACCGCGATCGTCAACCGTATGGCCGCTGAGGTGAAGAAGTCGCTCGAGGCGCCGGAGGTGCAGGAGCGGCTGGCCAAGATGGGCGCCACCCCGTCAGGCCTCGGGCCTGTCGAGACGGCTGCGTTTCACAAGCGTGAACTCGCGAAGTTCAAGCGTGCGGTGGAGATCTCGGGCGCAAAGGCCGAGCAGTAACCGACGCGGCTACGCTGAGCGCTTAACGACGCGCACCGGCGCCCGTCCGGGTTTGAGCCGCCACATGCTGGCCGGCGAGCATGGCAAGCCCGAATGATTGCGCGAGACCGTTTCCCGGCAGATAACCGGCGCCGCCGACCCCGGAAATCGATGCGGCGGCACCCCCCGCCGCATACAGTCCCTTGATCACACTGCCGTCACTGCGCAGTACTCTCGCGTTCGCATCGACCCGCAGGCCACCCTGCGTATGCGCAAGGGCCCCGGTCACCCAGGCACCGTAGAGCGGGGGTACGAGGGCCGGGCCGAAACGTTGACGCCCCCACTCGGCGTCATGACCGCTTGCCGTGGCTGCAATAAAGCGCGCGAAGGTATCCTCGAACGTCTGTCGGGGGAGGTTGAAATGGTGAGCGAGGTCGGCCGGGCTTTGCGCGATATGAATCTTCCCGGCCTCAAACGCTTCCCGATAAGGGCCCTGGGTGCTCGCCGATGCGTGAATACGGGCGTCGAACACCTCGAGCGCAACGCCGCCTGGTTGCGCCAGCACGAAGGCTGCAAGCTCAGACGGGCCGATGTCTTCTGACACAAACCGTCGGCCGTCGCGGTTGACGAGAAACGCACCCAGAGGAGGTAGTGACATGCCCAGGCGTGTGCGGCCCTCGGGTGGGTTCACGTGACCCTGACCCTGATAGCCCTGCATGAAGCCGAGATCGGCGCCGAGCGCGCGCCCCAGGTTGACCGCGCGGCCGTCGTTGGCGCCGGCGCCGATATGGAGCGCGCCCTTCATTTCCGGGAGGTATTCGGCAAGGAGCTCGGGATTCGCAGCGAAACCGCCGGTCGCAAGCAATACCGCAGGTGCAGCGAAATCGCGGTGCTGGCCGTGGACGCTCGCTCTAAGTCCGCGGATCCTGGGCGCGCCGCCCGCTGACGACGGATCGACTTCGGTGAGAAGCTCGATCGCCTCGGCATCATCAACGCAACGAATCAGCGAACAGGCGCTCACAGCGCCGCGTAGCAGCACGTGCAGTTCGCGCCCGCTTTCGGCTGGGGTGGCGTGCAGGCGCGCAGCGCTGTGCCCTGGGACCGAGAGGCCAGCCAGCAACTTGATGGGCAGACCCGCGACGTCAGCGAGGAAGTGCACAGCGGGCGCGCTTTGCGCGGCGATTGCAGCGAGCACTGGCGGATCGACCGCACCGCCCGCCTTCGCATGGGCGTCGCCCGCAAAGCGGTCGGGATCGTCGGCGATACCTGCCTCGGCCTGGTAGCGCGTGCCTGCTCCGGGGAACAGGCCGCCGCTTACCATCAGGTTGGAGGGGCCGCCTGGGTCGCGTTCCAGAAGCAGCACGGTCGCCCCGCGATGTGCGGCCACCAGCGCGGCCATCATGCCGGCGGCGCCTGCGCCTGCGACAAGCAGGTCTGCGTGAGGGGTAGAGATCGAGACGGAAGGCATCGTGAGGCGCTTGAACGGGTGAGGGATTCGGGCGAGTATCTGACAGCCTTTTTTGGCAGCATTTTCCCGAGCCATCATAACGTGACCGCTATCCCTGTCGCGATCCCGATTCTCGCAGCCGGACCCACGCCTGGGGCTCGCACGCCGGAGCCTGCCTATCCGTCGATGCTAGCGCCGCTGACGCTGGCTGGTAAGCGTCTGCGGAACCGCATCGTCCATCTGTCGATGACCACCTTTTCCAACCGCGATGCCAAGGTGGGGGCGACGCTTCTCAACTATTGTGCGAGCCGCGCTCGTGGTGGCGCAGCAATGCTGGTCACCGAGCCCATCAGCATGGCGCGTCATCATCATCTGGCTACGCGCGCCGACGCCTGGAACGACACGGATCTCGATGGCCTCAGCCGGCTCGCTCATGCCGTTGAATCTGAAGATTGCCGGCTGATCGCGCAGCTTCTGGAACGGGGTCGTGCCCGCAATCAGCCGGGTCGCAGCTTTGATGGCATTGGCATGTCGGTGCTGCCCGACGATCTCAGCTGGTCCATGCCGCGTGCCCTGCTGCGTAGCGAAATCGCGCCGCTCCTCGATGAATACGCCAAGGCGGCGGCGAGGCTCAAGCGCTGTGGCTGGAGCGGTCTTGAGATTTCCGCGGGGCATGGGCATTTTTTTCATCAAACGCTCTCGCCCTGGTCGAATCGCCGCACCGATGACTACGGCGGAGATCTTGAAGGTCGGACCCGGCTGCTGCGCGAACTGATCGATGCGATTCGTGCCAACTGTGGCGGCGACTTCATTCTGGGTTTGAAACTTCCGGGAAACGACTGGCTCCCGGGCAGTATCGACCCCGCATACGCCGCCGCGGTTGCTCGACGGCTCACCTCGAACGGCCAGGTCGATTACGTTTCTTTCTGCTGGGGAAGCCACTCTCGGACGCTCGAGCGACATGTACCCGATGGCTACACCGAGCGTGTGACGTACCGATCGACCATTCGCGAGCTCGCACAAGCCATTCCCGAGGTCCCGGTGATCGCGGTCGGCCGGATCACCGATCCGGCGGAGGCCGATGCGATCGTGGCCGACGGCACGGCGGCGATGGTGGGTATTGGCCGCGCGCTCATCGCCGATCCCGCCTGGGCGAACAAGGCGCAAGCGGGGCGCGCCCACGACATTCGCTACTGCGTGTCATGCAACACCTGCTGGGAACGGATTTCTCAGCAGCGCCTGCCAATTGGCTGCGACAACAATCCTCGGGTGGGTCTCGCAGATGAAGTCGACTACCGGCCGGCGCGTGCCGAACATGCCCGGCGTGTGGTCATCGTGGGCGCAGGCCCAGCGGGCCTGGAGTCGGCCTGGATTGCGGCGGCACGTGGTCATCGGGTGACGGTGCTCACCCGCGGTGACGAGGTGGGCGGCAAGCTGCGCCTGCGTGCGCGGTTGCCAGGCGGCGAGTCAGTGAGCAGTGTGTATGACTACCAACATGCGGCAGCGCTTCGATACGGATGCGAGTTCGTCATGCGCCGCGACGCGCAACTGGCGGACGTCCTTGCGTACGAACCCGATGCGGTGATCCTCGCAACGGGGGCCGACATGGTTCCGCCGCTATGGCTACCGGACGATATCCGCGATTCCGGGCTGGTGCCTGATCTGCGAAGCGCCATGCGCGAGGTGCTTCGCCACGGCGCGCGGCAGCCAGGCTCCGCCGTTATCTTTGACATGGACCATGGTGAGGGTACCTATGCGGCCGCCGAGTATCTGCACTCGGTTTTTGATCGGGTTGTGATTGTCACGCCGCGCGATACGGTGGCGCAGGACCTGCCGATGGTCGTCCGTCAGGGAATCTTGCGGCGGTTGAATGAAAAGCGCATTGGTGTGATTACCCTATCCGAGCCCGTGTGGAGCGAGCGGGTGGAAAGTGCGGCCGAGCTGGTCTGCGTTAACGTCTACAACGGAGAGCAGACGCTGGTGCGTGATCTGGCGTTTCTCGCGTGGTCCACGCCTCGAGCGCCCGAGGTTGCGCTCGCGCTTAAACTTGCCGAGCGCGGCATCGTGTTTCACAGGGTCGGGGATGCCCAGGCGGCGCGTTCGCTGTATGCGGCCACATCGGAGGGGCATGCCGCAGGCCACGCGGTCTGATGCTTTGAAGGGCGCAGGCGGCCCGGTGAGACTCAACCCTGCGACAGACCCCACTGAGCGAGCGCCTCAGGCGCCAGGCCCAGCGATCGAAAGTAGTCGGTCGGCAACTGATCGTAAGCGCGATCAGGCAGCGGCTCGACGTCACCGGGGGTCCAGCTGCCATCGACATCGCCGGCGAGCACGCCCACCAGATTCACCGCCGCTGACTGACCCGCGCGGGCACTGACCGCGGCATCGGTGGATGCAACGGCATGACGTGTATACACCGAACCCGTAGCGGCATTCCAAAGCGCCTCGGATTCGCCCGCAAAGCGCCAGACAGCAGCCGATGCGTCGCCC
>JAGWXN010000322.1 GCA_018969885.1 Betaproteobacteria bacterium
GCGGCACGCGGTTTGAGGTCGGGCCTGGTCGCCTTCACCAGCGCGAGCACGGCGTCGTAGTCCTTGGCCGCCGCGAGCGACGGATACTCGGTGAAGCCGATGATGGCGACGCCGTTGTCCAGGGCGTAGGCCTCGTCCTCGCCATCGCCACCGGCCCGCGCGAGATACACCTTGGGGGGCGCTTTCATCGCGTGCCTCCTTTCGGGGCCTGCTTCTTCGCTTGAGCCTTGGGAGACCCCGCGCTGATGGATGGTTGCGCGTTGCCTGCCTGACACCCCGCAATCGCCCGAACGATAACGGCACGGTGGCGCGCGCGGCGCGCGACGTTTTGGTCTTCACCCGTCTGCTTCAACCACTCGAGAAACCGCTGCACTCCGTGGCGCGTCGTCGACTCATCACGGCAATCCTTGATGAAGGCAAACTGCACCATCTGCACGGGGTCGGCGACAAAGATACCGAAAGGAGCGGACACGACGGTCGCATCGGGGAAGCCGAGCAGCTTCATCGCCTGCGTTTCGGTCGCCATCTTGTTGCAGGCGATGATGTGAAGAGGGCCGGTGACGCCGCCCTTTTCCGTGAGGTGGCCGGAAAGCTGGTAATCCCGCAGGAAGGGCTGCCCGACCGGTTCCTTCGCCGCCCCGACACTGAGCGCCGCCGGGATCGCGTGGACCGCCATGAGCACCTTGCTGTCAGCGAGTGCGACGACAACCGGTTCATCGGCCCTCGGCTGGGCGTCTGACGCGCCCAGCGCCTTCTTGGCGACCAAAACCATCTGCTCGCGGCGTTCCGCAAAGCTGAGCCGAGTCCAGTCGAGCGCCGTACCGCTGTGATACTTGCCGCGCGCGGAATCCGCCGATCCAGCCTGAGCCAGGGCGATGACGGCGTCGGCCAATGCCTCATGGACGCGATTGTTGAGGTCGTCCTCCGTTTTGACGACGGCTCCGCGGAAAAGACCCTGCTTCTGCACGTAGCCTTGGAAGTTCTTGTTGCGAGCGCCCTCTGCATCGTTCGTGATGCTCACATCTGGCAGTTTGATGAGGCGAACCTTGCCCGGCGCTACTGACAGACCTGTAGAGAGTTCCGCATGGCAAATCCCGATCTCTGTCTCTTTGCTCGCCCAACCGGCATTGCCGTTGCTGACGACCAACAGAATGTCGCAGTCCTTGACGGCCTGGATGCAGACATCCCAGGAATCCCATCTCCCGCCCTGTGGTGGTTCCGCCTCATTGATCCAGACTTCGAAAATCGGGTGTCCCCCAACTTTAATGCCCTCGATCTGCGTCTTCAGCTCTTTGCGAATCTCCGACAGTTTCCGCCCAGTCGATTGCGGAAATTGAATTTCGCATTTGCTTGAGATCATGACGCGCAGCTTCTTGGACCTTGCCATGGCTACTGCGCTCCCTTCAAAAGCCCATCCAGCAGCCCCTCGGCCTCGCGCTCGATGGCGAGGATGTCGGCGGCGATCTCGTCGAGCGTGCGCAGCGGCTGCGGCTTGTAGAAGTGCCGCGTGAAGCTCACTTCGTACCCAATCTTGGTGGCCTCTTCCTTGATCCAGGCATCAGGGGTGTAGGGAAGCACTTCGCGCCGAATGAAGGCCTCGATCCCACCCTCTTCCAGCAGGGGCACCTGCTCGGTGTCGCGCAGATCGCTATCTGGCTCGTACTCAACAATGGCCGGCTTGCCGGCAATGGTGTCTTCAAAAAAACCGCGCAGTGGATCAGCGATCTGCTTGCCAGGTTTGTGCACTTTGGCGATCACCGGTGGAGCGCTCTCATCACGCCAGCTCACTTCCTTATAGAGCAGCTTGAGATCCACTGCTCCTAGCTTGATTCCCTGAAGCTTGAGAGCACGGCCCACTTCGGCTCTGAAGTGGTTGTGGTCTTCAAAGAGTTCATCGCCGAACATCTCCAGCAACACCTGCCCAGCGTCCACCAACCGTTGATCTCTCTCCCAGGTGCTGGCATCGAGGAGTTTTTTGCGTTTCTTTTCCGGCAGCGTTCGTTTGGGTGCGTCGTCATCGTCATCGGCGTCATCGTCATCACCGCCCCAACCATCCAGGAACAGGGCCATCTCGCTGCGAAGCGCCTGAACGTTGCGAGCCAGGTCATCACCAAACTCAGCGAGCAGGGCTTGCCGGATCTCCTGGTCGCCCGAGGCGATCTGCAAGGAGGTTAACGCCGCCGGGGTGATGCGGCTGTGAAGCCTCAAAGGACGCTCCACGGTGACTTTCCAGTAGCCAAAAGCAGCATTGGGGAAAATCTTTGATTCAGGACTCTCTTTGAACTCAAGGAAGGTTGTGCTGATGCGGTCTATATCCTCAGGCGAAAGCTCGCAGTTTTTCTTGCCGAGGTTCTTCCTCAGCGGCTTGAACCAACTGCTGGCATCAATGAGCTGCACCTTGCCTTGACGATGGGCGGGCTTCTTGTTGGTCAGCACCCAGATGTAGGTGGCAATGCCGGTGTTGTAAAAAAGATTGAGCGGCAGGGCGACGATCGCTTCAAGCCAGTCGTTCTCAATCAACCAGCGGCGGATGTTGCTCTCCCCTTGGCCGGCGTCACCCGTAAACAGCGAGGAGCCGTTATGCACCTCTGCAATACGGCTACCGAGCGCCGACTTGTTGTTCATCTTCGAGGCCATGTTGGCGAGGAAGAGCATCTGGCCATCGCTCGTGCGGGTGACCAGGGAGAGTTCCTCCCCTCCGTGCATCACCTTGAAACGCGGGTCGCGCATCCCGTCCTTGCCGCCCATCGCCTCGAGGTCTTTCTTCCAGCTCTTCCCGTAGGGCGGGTTGGCGAGCATGAAGTCGAACTCCTGGGCCGGGAACGCGTCGTGCGAAAGCGTCGACCACTCGGCGCCGCCGACGATGTGGTCCGCGTTCTCGCCCTCGCCCTTGAGCAGCATGTCGGCCTTGCAGACGGCGTAGGTTTCGGGGTTGATCTCCTGCCCGTAGAGCAGGGCCTTCACTTCCTGCCGGCGCGCCGAGGCGATGCCGGTGAGCGTGTCCTCGGCCAGGGTGAGCATGCCGCCGGTGCCGCAGGCGCAGTCGTAGAGCAGGTAGGTGCCGCTTTTCACCTCGCCGGCGATGGGCAGGAACACGAGGTTGGCCATGAGGCGCACGGCGTCGCGGGGCGTCCAGTGCTCGCCGGCCTCCTCGTTGTTCTCCTCGTTGAACTTGCGGACGAGTTCCTCAAAGACGGTGCCCATGGCGTGGTTGTCGATGCCGGCGGGCGAAAGGTCGATTTCCGGGTCGAGGAACTTGGCGATGAGGGTGCCCAGGGCGTCGGCGCGCGACAGCGTGGGCAACTGGTTGCGGAACTTGAAGTTCTCGAGAATGTCCTGCACATTGGGCGAGAAGCCGGCGAGGTAATCCTCGAAATCGGCCAGAAGCTGCTGCTGGGTGGCGCGCGACCTGAGGTCGCGCAGCGTGAACCGCGAGGTGTTGTAGAAGGCGTGGCCCGACGCCTCGCGCAGCGCCGAATCCTGCTCGGTGATGCCCGCCTTGTCGAGCATGTCGCGGGTTTCCAGCACGGCCTTCTTGGTGGGCTCGAGCACGGCGTCCATGCGGCGGATGACGCACATCGGCAGAATCACATCGGGGTATTTGCCGCGCTTGAACAGGTCGCGGAGCACATCGTCGGCGATTCCCCAGATGAACGAGACGATCTTGTTGTGGGTGGCCTGGTCCATTCCGGGGCGGTCTCCAACGAGGATTCTTTCCACCAATTTAGCCGATGACGGCGGAATATTCTCCGCGCCGCCTAGTGGTCCCTGCGACAAGCGGGGTGGAACCTTGCAAGGAAAAAAGCGGAAAACACCGACCGGCCGTTGCGGGGAATCGCCGGGCTCACGCCCGGCGCTCGCCAAATCAGATGCCGCCAGTCCTTGCGATCATGCC
>JAGWXN010000323.1 GCA_018969885.1 Betaproteobacteria bacterium
AAGATGAATTACCAGCGGAGGCCGAGCTGCCCTCTGATGACCCGAGGGAAGATACTGGCCCAGGATCAGCCGCGTTGGCGTCGAAGTTTGAGGCGCTCCCGATTGAGTGGGTGACGGGTGAGCCAGCGGTGGAAACGCTGCGATTTGAGCTCACCGACGGCCTGCGTTACGTGGGCGATCTGGCTGACGACGAAACCGATGCATTCGAAGAAGACGCCTCACTATCGGATGATTCGACGGACGATGGTGGCGGGGAAGCGCTGCTGGATGATGACGCCCCGTCCGATACCGAATCCGACGGCGACCAGGTTGGCGAGTCGGAGGATCCGGATTCCGAGTCTTCCGATACGCCGGAATCTGAACCCGACGACGCTGTCGATCAGGCTGATAGCGACCTGACTGAGCCCGATGAAATCATTCCAGAGGGAGCGATCGGTGAGGCCGAGCACCTGGCAGCGCTGGAGGCAGCGCGCGAAGAAGCGCTCGAGCAGGGCAGAGCGCAGGGGCTTGCTCAAGGTCTCGAGCAGGGCCGCGAGCAGGGGCTCGCAGAGGGTCTCATGCGTGGCGAGGAAGAGGCGCGGCAAAGGCTGGAGGCCGATTATTCCGAGCGACAGCAGGCGCTCGAAGAGCTGTTCAAAGCAGTGGCCACGGCAACCTCGGATTCACACCGACTATTTGCGCCGCTTAAACGTCTTGCGCTTCATCTGGCCGAACAGCTTGTGCGCGGCGAGTTGAGTCTCTCGGGCGAGGCTATTAATCGGTTGGTCGAGCATGCGCTGATCGAAGTCGAGCGCGCACCGGGCAATGACCTTCTACTGTTGCTCAACCCGGAAGATCTCGAACGGTGGAAGCGGGTCGCGCCGGCATCGCTTGATTCGCTCGAAGTGCGCGCCGATCCCTCGCTCTCCATTGGTAGCGTACGGGTCAGTGCAGGGGAAAGCATCATCGAGGATCTGGTGGAGCATCGGTTGCATCAGATGGCGGCCAGGCTTCTGGGAGAGGCGCCCTCGCGCGGCTTTTCCAGGATGACGTCGCTTAGGATGCACACGGGCGCCGCGGAGGATATTTCCGATGTCGGCTGATTTCGAGGGCGAAGTCGATCTCGCGATCGAACGTGTGCATGCGCCGGGCATCCAGCGTCGTGGCACGTTAGCACGTGTGGTGGGTCTGACCCTCGAGGCGCGAGGCATCATGGCGCCGGTGGGTTCGCAGTGTGTGGTCGATGCAGCCCATGGCAGGCAGATCGAGGCGGAGGTGGTGGGGTTTCACAACGACACGCTCTATCTGATGCCGTTCCATGATGCGGCAGGCGTCGCGCCCGGTGCCGCAGTGCGGCTGGCGGGCAGTGCCTCTACCGTGATGTTGGGCCAGGCGCTTCTGGGCCGTGTCATTGACGGACTGGGGCGTCCCTTGGACGGCAAACCCGCGCCTGACTGCCGGGATCCGGTGGGTCTGCAAGGCATGCCGCTCAACCCGATGGAGCGCGGCCCAATCCGCGATGTGCTGGACACCGGGGTTCGGGCGGTCAATGGCCTTCTGACGATGGGACGTGGTCAGCGCATCGGCCTGATCGCGGGCTCGGGCGTTGGCAAAAGCGTGCTGCTTGGCATGATGACGCGCTTCACCAACGCCGACATCGTCGTGATCGGTTTGATCGGCGAACGTGGCCGCGAGGTGCAGGAGTTCATTACCGAGTCGCTGGGCGAGGAGGGGCTTGCCCGTTCGGTTGTGGTGGCAGCGCCGGCGAATGTATCAGCAGTCCAGCGCTTGAAGGCAGCCCATCTGGCGCATGTGATTGCGGAGTATCACCGCGACGCGGGGCGCCATGTCTTGTTGCTACTCGATAGCCTGACCCGCGTGGCGCATGCGCAGCGGGAAATTGGGCTTGCCATTGGCGAGCCGCCGGCCTCCAAGGGGTATCCCCCGTCCGTGTTCAGTCTGCTGCCCAACCTGATCGAGCGGGCGGGCGTGGGCCGGGGCGGACATGGTTCGATCACTGCAATCTATACGGTTCTCGCTGAAGGCGATGATCGCTCCGATCCGATCGTTGACATCGCCCGCGCGTCGCTGGACGGGCAGGTGATGCTGTCGCGGGCGCTGGCTGATGCGGCGCACTACCCGGCGATCGACCTCACCGGGTCGGTGTCGCGGGTTGCCCAGAACATTCTCCCGCCTGAGCAGATGCGGATCGCCAATCGCTTTCGTCGGCTCTGGACCCTCTATCAGCAAAACGCCGACCTCATTCAGGTGGGCGCCTATCAGGCAGGCACCAATCCGGAGCTTGATGAGGCGATCCGGATGCGGGGTCAACTTGAGCAGTTTCTTCGTCAAGATATGCACGAACGTGCCGATTACCTGACTACCCAATCCGGGTTACTTAAAGTGATGGGAGGCTAACGTGGATCGGCGTCATTGCTGGGAAGTGCTGCTCGACCGTAGCGCCAAGGCGGTAGAACTTGCCCGTCAGGGCTGTCTCCGGGCGGCGGCGCGTGTTTCTCAACTGGAAGCGCAGATGCAGCGTCTTCAGGAGCTCTATGCCGACTACACGCGACGGCTGCGTGAGGGGCAGGACAGGGCGCACGGCATTTCGCAGACGGTGTCGTATCGAAATTTTCTGGTTCAGATCGGTGGCCTGATGGAGCGTACGGTTCAGGATATGAACGCGGCCCGGGCGGTGCATGCGGCCGCGCTCCGCGATCTGCAGCGCACCGAGCAGGAGCAGAACAAATACGAGGCCCTCATCGAGCGCGAAGATCTCAAGGCAAGCGAGGCCGCAGAAAAGGTGGAGCAGCGCGCCTTTGAGGAGCTGGCGATCAATCGCTACATTCAGCAGCAACGAGCCGCCTGAGCGTTGCGACAGCAGAAAATGAAACGGGCCCCTAGGGGCCCGTTCTTATTGGGGCTGGCGGCGTCGCCAGCCTGGTGTTTTTACGCTGCCATGCGGGAAATCGAGGCATCGACCGGGGGCTGGATGGTCGCCCAGGCTTCCCGGATTTCGCCCATCAGCCCGCGGAGCTCGGCGATGATGGCCGGATCGTTGTTGGCGTTGGCATGGATGAGGCGACGCGAGACGTAGGCGTAAAGCTCGTCGAGGTTGGAAGCGAGTTCGCCGCCTTTCTCATGATCGAGCGAGGCCTGAAGGCCCAGCACGATGCGGCTTGCGCGCGAGATGCTTTCCCACTTTCCGTTGATGTCATTGCGCTGGATTTGGGCCTCGGCCATCACCAGGGTGTCGATCAGGGCGTCAAACATCATCTTGATCAGCCCGACCCGGTCGGAACTGGCGACATCTGCCTGGACTTTAACCGATCCGTACTCGCCAAGTGCCCGCTTGTTCATTCGCATGTTGTCTGCTCCAGCAGCGTTGTCCGACCTGAAAGAGGTATCGGCCCTAATTCGTCCGACTTGAGGCGGGGACGCGATGGTGTGGATCACCGAGCTCGCCCCCATAAAGGTATCGGTCGATGGCTGGCCAGCTTGAGTCCGGTCAATCGACCGTCCGCAGGTCTTTGCGAAGCGGCCGTTCAGGGGGAAATTGCTTGAAGATCAGGGGCGGCCGGTGCCAACTGCGGGTCTGTTGATCCATGAAACGGTGAATGGCTCATGAATGCGCCCGACTTACCCAATATGCCCCGACTTGTATGCACGACGTCCGAGGCAGCTCGGCGGCTCGGTCTGTCGAGTACGACTGTACAGGTGATGGTGGAGCGCGGGGAACTGATGGCTTGGCGTACGCGAGGCGGCCATCGGCGGATCAGCGTGGCCTCGGTTGATGCCATCCGACGCCAGCGCGGTGTGCTCGGTGACCGGTTTCGCTCAGATCCCGCAACCCTTTGCGTGTTGGTGGTAGAGAGCGCTGGCGATACCGCTGGGGCCTACACCGGACT
>JAGWXN010000324.1 GCA_018969885.1 Betaproteobacteria bacterium
CGAGTTGCGACGGGCAGCGCCGACCACCAGGCGCGGGTGGCCTCGAGCAGCGTGAAGGTGCCTTCGATGTTGGTGCGCATGAACGCACCCGGGCCATGGATCGAGCGATCGACATGACTTTCGGCGGCAAAGTGCACGAGCGCCCGGGGCTGACAGCGCGCGAGCAGCGAATCCACCAGTGCGCGGTCGCCGATGTCACCTCGCACGAACTCGAACCGGGCGTCGCCATGGAGCGAACGCAGGTTGCCGAGATTACCCGCATAGCTGAGCGAATCCAGCACCAGCACTGGCTCGTCTGAAGCGCTGAGCCAGTCCAACACGAAATTCGAGCCGATAAAGCCGGCCCCGCCGGTCACGATGATCATGGAGCGTCCTTGTGTGTCGACCCGAGGGCGGTACGGAGGTGATTGTAGCGTCCCCGCCTGCCAACCCGCGCGGGCGCCCGGCGTACCTGCGCGGGAAGCTTGGCCGGCATTAAACTGAGCGCATTCGCAAGGAATAGCTGGCCAGAGTGCCGGTCACGGGAGTCACCATGGATCTGAATTTTTCCGAACAGGAACTGTCGTTTCGCGACGAGGTGCGAGGGTGGCTGTCGGCCAATCTGCCTGATGACCTTCGTTCTAAAGTGCTCGACTATCAGGAGCTTTCAAAAGAAGACCTGCTTCGCTGGCATCGCACGCTCGCAGCGCGTGGCTGGGTGGCGCCCTCGTGGCCGGTTGAGTGGGGGGGGACCGGCTGGTCAGCGGTGGAGCGGTACATCTTTGAGGAGGAGACCGCCATGGCGGGGGCGCCTCCCGTCGTGCCCTTTGGCGTCACCATGTGTGCGCAGGTGCTGCTGCGGTTTGGTACCGAAACACAGAAAAAGCGATTTCTGCCGCGCATCTATAACGGTGACGATTTCTGGTGCCAGGGCTACTCGGAGCCGGGCTCGGGGTCTGATCTCGCATCGCTCAAAACCCGCGCTGAGCGCCGCGGTGATGAGTATGTGGTGAATGGCCAGAAGATCTGGACCACGCTTGGCCACTATGGCGACTGGATCTTCTGCCTGGTGAGAACCGATAGTGGCACCTCCAAGCGACAGGAGGGCATCAGCTTTCTGCTGATCGACATGAACACGCCGGGCATCACGGTGCGGCCGCTCATTCTCTTGGACGAAGGTCACGAGGTGAATGAGGTGTTCTTCGACGACGTGCGCGTCCCGGTTGAAAACCTGGTCCATGAAGAGAATCAGGGTTGGACCGTGGCGAAATATCTGCTGGGCCACGAGCGGCTCAACACTGGCCGGATCGGTCAGTCACGGCGCGAGCTGTTGCGGCTTCGCGAGCTCGCCGCCCGCACCCTGGTGCGCGGCCAGCCGCTTATCGACGATGTTCGATTCCGCGATCGTCTGTCGCGCGTAGAAATCGAACTGATGGCGCTCGAAATCACCAATATGCGATTTCTGGATGACATGCGGCGTAACGGGAAGATCGGCCCGGAGGTCTCCATGCTCAAGATTCGCGGCACCGAAATTCAGCAGGCAATCACTGAACTGATGATGCAGGCGGTGGGCCCGCGTGCGCAGGCGTTCAAGCCAATCCGCTACGACGGATTCGACGATTTCATGGCCTCCTCCGCCTCGCGCTACTTCAATTTCCGCAAGACTTCCATCTACGCCGGATCAAACGAGATCCAGCGCAACATCTTCGCCAAGATGGCCCTGGGGCTCTGAACATGGACTTTCAGTACACCGAAGAACAGCAGCTGCTCGCCGACTCGGTGGCGCGGCTGGCCGAGCAGCACTATGACTTCGAAGCGCGCAAGCGGGTCATTGCATCCGAGGCCGGTCACAGTGCCGAGGCTTGGCGGCAGCTGGCCGAACTGGGATTGACCGCGCTCACGCTGCCAGCCGAACACGGTGGCTTCGATGGCGGCGCGCTGGATATGGTCGCCACCATGGAGACCATCGGGCAGTCACTGATGCTTGAACCGCTCGCCTCCACCGTGGGACTGGGGGCGCGGCTGATCGCGCGCCTGGGTAACGATGCCCAGCGACAGGCGCTGTTGCCCGCGGTGGCTCAGGGCCGTCTCATTCTTGCATTTGCGCACGCCGAGCATGATTCGCGTCACGATCCGGCACAGGTCAGCACACGGGCCGAGCCGCATGCGGGTGGCTGGCGCTTGAGCGGTTCAAAGTCGCTCGCGCTCGACGCACCACTCGCAGGCAAGCTGATTGTTTCGGCGCGCACAGCGGGCGAGCCTTCGGAATCCGCGGGTTTGTCGCTGTTTGTGGTCGATGCCACCGCCGCCGGCCTGCGGATGCAGACGATGCGAACTCAGGACAACCGGCGGGCGGCCGACCTGACCTTCGAAGATGTGCAGCTGCCCGCTGCGGCGCTCCTGGGCACGGCCGGAGGGGCGTACGAGGCCATTGTTGAGGCGCTCGACTTCGCCACCACGCTTGCCTGCGCCGAGGCCGTGGGCGCAATGCGCTACGCAAACCTTGCCACGCTGGAATATCTCAAGACGCGTCGTCAGTTCGGCGTGCCCATCGGCAGTTTCCAGGCGCTTCAGCACCGGCTGGTCGATATGTTTGTGAGCGCCGAGCAGGCCCGGTCAATCACGCTGCTTGCCTGCAGTCGGGTGGATGCGGCGGCGCGCGGCGAAGTCGCCGCTGCCGAGCGCATGCGGACCGTATCGGCCGCTAAGGTGAAGGTATCGGAGGCCGCACGCCATGTGGGGCAGGAGGCGATCCAACTGCACGGCGGCATGGGCATGACACAGGAAATGAAGGTGGCGCATACGTTCAAGCGGCTCACCATGATTGCGCAGACAATGGGTGATACCGACTGGCATCTGGAGCGGTACGCCGCAAACAGCTAGGCGACTACTGGCTGACGGGCTCGGTTGGCGTGCGCCGCGGGTCGCTGGCGATTGCGGCCTCGCCTGCCGGGGCCTCAACGTCGGCCGAAACGGCGGGCAGGTCGGCGACCAGGCGGCGAGAGGGGAATCGGATGGTGAATACGCTGCCCTTGCCTGGCTCGCTATCAATGCGCAGTGACGCGTGATGTCGGTTGGCAATGCGCTTGACGATCGCAAGGCCCAGCCCCGTGCCGCCCGTGTCGCGCGAGCGACTGCGATCGACGCGGTAGAAGCGTTCGGTGATTCGTGGCAGGTGTTCGGTGGCGATGCCAATGCCGGTATCGCGCACTGCAAGCCAGCCTTCATCATCGCGGACCCGCCAGCTCACGGTCACCGTGCCGCCGTCGGGCGTGTAACGCACTGCGTTGGTGACCAGGTTGCGAACGGCGCTTTCAATTTCGGCCGGGACCGCCATCAGCCGGGGCGGCCCTTCGAACTCGAGACTGATCGCGTGGCGCCCGCTAGAGAGGGCGCGCGCTTCGTAGACCAGCGATTCGAGTAGCGGCTGAAGCTCGATTGCCGATTCGTCCAGTCGATCAGCGGCGCGTTCAAGTGAGGCGAGCAGCAGCAGGTCGCCAACCAGCCTGCCCATGGTTTCACTCTGACGCAGAATGGCACTCAAGTATTCGCGCCGGGTTTTGTCGTCGAGTTCGAGCGAAAGCAGCGTTTCAGCGAACCCCGCGATCACCGTGGCGGGGGTACGAATTTCATGCGACACGTTGGCGACGAAATCGCTTCGTACTGCGTCGAGCTTCGCCTGGTCGGTGACATCACGCGTAATGAGCAGCCGATGCTCGGCATCGGTTTCATGCAGCTGGAGTTCGAAGATACGGCCTGGCTGCGTGTTCAGTTGCAGGCGCTGGGTCTGGGCACCGCCTCCGCGCCGCTGCAGCATTTCAGCGAACTCGGGTTGACGAATGAAATGGTGAACCGGCCGCTGCGTGCCAAAGATGCCGTGCAGCGACTGCGCCGCCTGATTGCTCCA
>JAGWXN010000325.1 GCA_018969885.1 Betaproteobacteria bacterium
TGATCTCTCAGCGCTTGATTGCCGCGCCTGCCGATTGTTGATCTCGAGGCGACACGCCGTGTCACGCTGCGGTCACCCTAATTGTGTTTCATTTAAAACAGAACGCCATCCTCAGGACATCCTCTCATGACTACCCAGGCCATTCGCAACATCGCCATCATCGCCCACGTCGATCATGGCAAGACCACGCTGGTCGATCAGCTGCTGCGCCAGTCGGGCACCTTCCGTGCCAATCAGCAGGTGGCTGAGCGCGTGATGGATAGCAACGATCTCGAACGCGAGCGCGGCATCACGATTCTGGCCAAAAACTGTGCAGTCGATTTCGATGGCACCCGGATCAATATTGTTGATACCCCGGGGCATGCTGACTTCGGCGGCGAGGTGGAGCGGGCGCTGTCGATGGTTGACGGCGTGCTGCTGCTGGTCGATGCGGTGGAAGGACCGATGCCGCAGACGCGCTTCGTGACCCGCAAGGCGCTTGCCTTGGGGCTGCGTCCGATCGTGGTGGTGAACAAGATTGACCGGCCGGGCGCGCGTCCTGACTGGGTGGTGAGCCAGACCTTCGATCTGTTCGACCGTCTGGGCGCAAGCGAGGAGCAGCTTGATTTTCCGGTGGTGTACGCCTCGGCGGTCAATGGTTATGCGCTGGATTCGCTCCGTGATCTGCCCGCTGCTGAGGCGGGCAATGGCGATATGGATCCGCTCTTTCGCGCAATCCTGCGGCACGTTCCGGCGCGCGCCGACGATCCGGACGGGCCGCTTCAGCTGCAGATTTCAGCGCTGGATTATTCGAGCTATGTGGGGCGAATCGGCATCGGGCGGATCAATCGCGGACGCATTCGTACCGGGCAGCCGGTCATGATTCTTCACGGTGACCCGGCCACCAGCGGGGTGAGTCCGGTGCAGGCGAAGGTCAATCAGGTGCTGCGCTTCAAGGGGCTCGAGCGGGTGGTGGTCGACGAAGCTCAGGCGGGCGACATTGTGGCGATCAATGGCATTGAGGAAGTGGGAATCGGCTGCACGCTCGCCGATACCGCGCAGCCTGAGGCGCTTCCCATGCTGAGTGTCGATGAGCCCACCATGACCATGGAGTTTCTGGTCAACACCTCGCCGATGGCAGGACGCGAAGGCCGCTTCGTGACCAGCCGGCAGCTGCGCGAGCGGCTCGAGCGCGAGTTGAAGAGCAACGTGGCGCTTCGAGTCGAATTCACGGCTGATTCCGATACGTTCATCGTGTCGGGCCGTGGTGAACTGCACCTCACCATCCTGATCGAGAACATGCGACGTGAGGGCTATGAGCTGGCTGTTTCGCGTCCCAAGCCCCGCATACAGGTGGTTGATGGTGAACGGCTCGAGCCGTTCGAAACGCTGGCGATCGATATTGAAGATGCGCACCAGGGCGGTGTCATGGAGATGCTCGCCGGACGGCGCGGTGAGCTGGTGGCCATGGAGCCCGATGGCAGAGGACGCGTGCGGCTCGACTACCGCGTGCCCGCGCGTGGCCTGATCGGTTTTCACAACGAGTTTCTGAATCTGACTCGCGGTACGGGCATCGCCAGCCATGTGTTCGATGAGTACGCCCCTTGGGCAGGTGAGATCGACGCGCGTCGCAACGGGGTGCTCATCTCGCAGGACGATGGCGCAGCCGTCACCTATGCGCTCTGGAAGCTGCAGGACCGGGGACGGATGTTTGTCAAGCCCAATGACCCGGTGTATGAGGGCATGGTGATTGGGATCCATACCCGCGACAACGATCTGGTGGTCAATCCGATTCGTGAGAAGAAGCTCACCAACGTTCGCGCCTCGGGGAAGGACGAAAACATTCAGCTCACGCCGCCGGTTGAATTGACCCTCGAAAAGGCGGTCGAATTCATTGCCGACGATGAGCTTGTGGAGGTCACGCCCTCGTCGATTCGCCTTCGCAAGCGCTTCCTGAAGGAGCATGAGCGGCGGCGTGCCTCGCGTGAGGGCGAGGCCGCCTGAGGCTTTGCCGGCTCCCGGGCGCTGCTTCTTCGGTACAACACGGAAAAAAACTCGTGTTCTCCCTATTGGCGCCTGCGCATTTATCCGGCATTCTTCGGTCTTGCATGGATTCGGGGATAAATCGTTGTTTTCCCCGTGACCGGCAAGACCGCTATCCACCCCGGATTCGAACCAGGAGAGTCGAACATGGCAACTGCCAAGAAGGCCGCTAAGAAACCCGCTGCCAAGAAGCCCGCCGCTAAAGTAGCGGCGAAGAAGCCAGCCGCCAAGAAAGCGGCGCCCGCCAAGAAAGCCGCTCCAGCCAAGAAAGCCGCGCCCGCCAAAAAAGCGGCCCCCGCGAAAAAGCCGGCTGCCAAAAAGGCCCGCACCCCCAACGCTGCATTCATGAAGGCCCTGACCCCCAGCGCCGCCCTGGCTGCGGTGGTGGGTGACAAGCCGCTGCCGCGTACCGAAGTTGTGAAGCGTATGTGGGAGTACATCAAGAAGGCCAAGCTTCAGGATGCGACCAACAAGCGTCAGATCAACGCTGACGACAAGCTGAAGGCAGTGTTCGGTAAAGCGTCGGTCAACATGTTCGAGATGACCAAGCTGGTGGGTAAGCACCTCAGCTGACGGGCGAGCACCTCGACCGCTGGCGCCTGGCGCTGGCGGTGGTGTTCAACCGGAGAAAGCGGCCTCACGGGGCCGCTTTTTTTATGTGCTCAACATGAGTCCAAACCGGCGGGTCCAAGCGATTGCGCCAAGGGGCTCATCGGTTCGCGCTGAATGTCCATGGGTTGGTCAACCGTATGCCGCAGCCGTAGCAGTCGTTCGTGTTTCGGGTTGCTAAGGCGGCACCACAGGCGCGTGCGTCTGGCCCAGAGCCTTGGCGCCCAAGCTGCCCCGTTCGCTTGCCTACCGACGCGGCCCAGAGCCCTCCGCAGGGTCGGTCGGCTTGGCGCGGATGAAGTCGCCCTCGATCACGGTACCCTGGCGGACCGGACTTGCAGCGGTACGCGCTTCGGCCTGTCGGAGGGCTTCGCGCGCTGCCGCATCGATGGATTCGCGCAACTGCTTGCGCAGCTTTCGCGTTCGCCACCAAATCCATCCGCCCGCGAGCACGCCCACCACAAGCAGGCCGGCGAACACGAATACGGATAAAAAAAGCGCCGCGCCAATGACCGCAAGACCGACGATTCCAGCGATGAATTTCGCCACGGGGCCACCGCCTTGGACGTTGGCCTGGAATTGAAGGCGTATGGGCTTGTTGGGGTCCTGCAAGAGCGGCTCCTGGGCGGGGGATGGTTACCCCACGAATGATACGTGGGGGCGACGGCTCCGAAAACCAGCCATTCGCTGCTCAGCGCCGAAACCGTGGCGGCAGCATTGACGCGATATCCACTCGCCACTCCGGCTGGCTGAGCGGACCCCTGACCTGCACGGGAAGGCTGAGCCGATTCAAGGCCGCGAGCAGCGGGTCGCTGCCGGGACTCACGAGACCTACGCGAAAGTTGGCCTCCACGGCCTGCTGCTGAAGATCGACGACGCCGCTGCCACTGGCCCGCACCATGGCCGTTTCAAGGAGCAGATCGCGGCTTCTCGCCTTGCCATCACGAACGTTGAAGCGGGCGGACAGGCGATTGAACTCGGTGAAGCTTCCGGCCGTGACGGTTGGAGACTGGGCGACCTCTGCGGCGTCGGCCCGGGCGTCACGGCCCGCGCGAATACGCTGCGCGGCATCGCGTACTGCCCGCGCCAGGTCGACCCCGTGAAGCCGACCGTCGGTGACCGTTAACGCGACGTCGCCGCCTAGGCTGTCCGCCAGCGGAGCACTCGCGAGCTGACCGCTCAGTTCGGCGCGCCAGTCGGCGAGCCCCTCGAGGCGGCGCGGCTGTCCCAGGGTATCGAGCAGCGC
>JAGWXN010000326.1 GCA_018969885.1 Betaproteobacteria bacterium
CGTTCACCGCCTCTTAATATCCGATGTCGTCCACGCTCTCCGATGCGGCCCAGGCCCGCATTCTGCGAACTCTCTGCACCGAACTCGCCGCCAGACCTGCCCAGGTCGAAGCGGCGACAGCCCTGCTTGATGAGGGCGCAACCGTTCCCTTCATTGCGCGATATCGGAAGGAGGTCACGGGTGGTCTCGATGATGGCCAGCTGCGCTTGCTGGAAGATCGTCTTGGCACCCTGCGGGAGCTTGAAGAGCGTCGGGCCACCGTTCTGGAAAGCATCGCCTCGCAGGGCCGCCTCAGTCCGGAGCTCGCGGCGCTGATTGATGCGGCCGAGACGCGAAGCCGGCTCGAAGACCTGTATCTGCCCTATCGACCCAAGCGGCGAACCCGTGCCGACATCGCCCGCGAGTGCGGGCTGGAGCCACTCGCCGATCTGCTGCTCGCCGAGCCCGAGCGGGTGCCGGCCGAGGAGGCGCAACGCTTTATCCGCCCGCCGGATGCCGCGGGCGAGCACGGCGTGGCCGATATCAAAGCCGCGCTGGAAGGTGCGCGCGACATTCTGTCCGAGCGGTTCGCCGAGCGCCCCGAAGTGCTGGGCACGATGCAGGACTGGTTGTGGGAACGCGGCTGGCTGCATGCGAAGGTGTTTGAAGACAAACGCGTCGAAGGTGAAAATTTCCGTGATTACTTCGAGCACTCGGAGCCGATGGCCGCGATTCCCTCTCATCGGGCGCTGGCGCTGTTTCGAGGCCGTCAACAGGCCATTCTTTCGTTGCGCCTCGGTCTGGAACCGGCGCTTGAGACCGTGGTCCCGCATCCTGCGGTCGTCCGTCTCGGGGGCTTGACCGGGTTGGGTGCGGTGATTGGTGGCACCCGCGCGGCCGATGGCTGGCTTGCCGAGGTGCTGCGCTGGTGCTGGCGAGTCAAGCTCCTGCCGCATTTCGAGACCAGTCTGTTTGGCCGGATTCGTGAGTCGGCGGAGGCCGAAGCTATCCGGGTGTTCGGGGCCAATCTCAAAGATCTGCTGCTCGCCGCGCCGGCCGGCGCGCGGTCGGTGATTGGTCTGGATCCAGGGCTTCGCACCGGAGTGAAAGTGGCCGTTGTCGATGCCACTGGTCAGGTCGTTGAAACCGCCACGATTTTTCCGCATGAACCGAGGCGCGATTGGGAAGGCTCGCTGGCAGTGCTCGCAGCGCTTGCCGCGCGCCACCGCTGCGAGCTGATTGCGATCGGTAACGGGACGGCGTCGCGCGAGACCGACCGCCTGGCAATCGAACTGCTTCGTCGATGCCCCGAGCTCAAGCTTCGCAAAGTGATGGTGAGCGAGGCGGGCGCCTCGGTGTATTCAGCCAGCGAACTCGCTGCGCGCGAGATGCCCGATCTGGATGTCAGTCTCCGCGGGGCGGTCTCGATTGCCCGCCGGCTACAGGATCCTCTGGCTGAACTCGTGAAGATCGATCCCAAATCGATCGGTGTCGGGCAGTACCAGCATGATGTGAACCAGCGGGCGCTTGCGCGGGCGCTCGATGCAGTGGTTGAAGATTGCGTCAATTCGGTCGGTGTGGATCTCAATACGGCGTCGGCGCCACTGTTGTCCAGAGTGTCAGGCCTCAGCGCCAATGTTGCGCAACGGATCGTGGATCAGCGTAATCTCAAAGGACCGTTTCCGAACCGCGAGACCTTGAAAGAGGTGCCCTGGCTGGGTGAGCGCGCGTTTGAGCAGGCGGCGGGTTTTTTGCGGATTCGCGATGGCGACAATCCGCTGGATGCCTCGTCGGTGCACCCCGAGGCTTACCCGGTGGTTGAGCGGATGCTCGCCAAGCTCGCGCGGTCGGCGCGCGATGTCATCGGGCGGCGCGAGTTGCTCCGGCAACTGGTGCCCTCCGACTTCACCGATGCGCGCTTTGGCGAGCCTACTGTACGCGACATCCTCGTTGAGCTTGAAAAGCCCGGCCGCGATCCGCGCGGCGAATTTACGACCGCTAATTTCAAAGAAGGGGTAGAGTCGATCGCCGACCTTAAACCCGGCATGCGGCTTCAGGGTGTGGTGACCAATGTGGCGAATTTCGGTGCATTCGTTGATATCGGCGTTCACCAGGACGGACTGGTCCACGTGTCGCAGCTATCCGACCGCTTCGTACGCGACCCTCGCGAGGCGGTGAAGGCGGGGCAGGTGGTGAGCGTTACCGTGGTCGAGGTCGATGTCCCGCGAAAGCGCATCGCGCTATCGATGAAGAGCCGACCTGTGATTGGCGCGCGTGCCGCTGACGGTGCGGGGGCCGGCGCCCAGGGCGCCACACGCGGCGGCCCGCCCGCCGGAGGGGGGGGCCGCCCGGTAGGCTCTGGCGCCGGGGCCGCTCGCTCACCGACGGGCGCCGCCAGGCGCGAACCCGCAACCGAGACCACCGCGCTCGGGGCGGCGCTTGCCCGCGCCATCCGGCGCTGATCCCGCCCGCAGTCATTGGTCAAATCGGAGGCCTGCGATGAATGATCTGCTGATTTGCGGCGCTTTGCTGGTTGACGGCAGTGGCGCTGATCCCCGCCATGCAGACGTGTCGCTTTCGGGCGGCCGGATTGCCGAGGTGGGTCCGCCCGGCAGCCTGGGTCGGGCGCGCGAGCACATCGATGCCGATGGTCTTGCGCTGATGCCGGGGATTATCGACAACCACACCCACTATGACGCGCAGGTCACCTGGGATGCCTGGTGTTCGCCCTCGCCCCAGCTGGGCGTGACCACTGCGGTGATTGGTAACTGCGGCTTTACCATCGCCCCCTGTCGGCCGGTCGACCGTGAGCGCATCATGCGTAACCTCACGCAGGTGGAAGGCATGTCGCTTGAGGTGCTGCGTCAGGGCATCGACTGGCAGTTTGAATCGGTTGCCGACTATCTGACGTTCATCGAGCGTCGCGGCACCGTACCGAACCTGGCGGCGTTCGTCGGTCACTCGTCGCTCCGAACCTTTGTGATGGGGGATGCGGCGTCCCAGCGAGTGGCGACGCCCGCGGAAGTGGCTCAGATGCGCGCCCTTCTGGCTGAAGGATTGAAGGCAGGTGCGATCGGCTTTGCCACCTCCACGTCGCCCGCCCACAACGGCGAGGGCGGCATTCCGATGCCCTCGCGGCTCGCCGACGACAGCGAGCTTCAGACCTTGGTGGGCGCGCTCCGTGATGCTCCCCGCTCGGTCTTCATGCTCACCAAAGGCGGCCATACCCGCATTGATTTTCTGGAGACGCTCGCCGCGCAAAGCGGGCGCCCCGTGATTGTTGCGGCGCTGCTCCACAACAGTACCAATCCGGGCGCTGTGTTCGCCGATCTTGATGCCATCGAAGCGGCGCGCGGGCGTGGCCGCAAGATGGTGGGTGCGGTGTCGCCCTGTCCGCTCACCAATGACTTCACCCTGCGCTCGCCCTATCCGGTGGAGGGGCTGGAGAGCTGGCGACCGCTCCTGCCGCTTAAGGGTGAAGCGTTCATCGCAGCCCTTCAGTCTACCGAGCGGCGTAACGCCATTCGCCTCGAGCTTTCCCGGCCCGCGGTGTTTCGGCTGTTCAATGGTGAATGGGACAAGGTGCAGGTGGTGGAGACGCGGCGTGCGAGCCACCGTCACCTGGAACACCGCAGCATCGCCGAACTCGCGCGAGAGTCCGGGTGCGATCCGCTCGACTTCATGCTGGACCTGGCGATCGAGGAAAACCTCGATACGGTCTTTTCGGCCGTGCTGCTCAATTCGGACGAAGACGCCGTCGCGCGGATGCTCGCCCACCCGGCGAGTCTGGTGTCCCTTTCAGATGCGGGCGCGCACCTCACGTTTTTCAATGACGCGGGCTTTGGTCTTCATCTGCTGGGGCACTGGGTGCGTGAGC